>JAFEEZ010000124.1 GCA_018240825.1 Pseudomonadota bacterium
GAGATGAAAACGAGCGACTGGATCGCCGCATATGAGAACCGCAATGTCCAGATCGGTCTGGCCTGCGGTCTGTCGGGCAAGGCGCAGATCGGCAAGGGCATGTGGGCCGCGCCCGACCGCATGGCCGACATGCTTGAGCAGAAGATCGGTCATCCCCTGACGGGCGCCAATACCGCCTGGGTGCCCTCGCCCACCGCGGCCACGCTCCACGCGACGCACTATCATCGGGTCGACGTCTTCGCGCGTCAGCGTGAGCGCGCGACCGAGCCTGTCGCGCCGCTCGACGCGCTGCTCGCGGTGCCGCTGGCGCTCGGCCGCAATTGGACGACCGGCGAAGTCCGCGCCGAGCTTGATAACAACGCGCAGGGTATCCTCGGCTATGTTGTGCGCTGGATCGATCAGGGCGTAGGGTGTTCGAAGGTGCCCGACATTCACGATGTCGGCCTGATGGAGGACCGCGCGACGCTGCGCATTTCCAGTCAGGCGCTCGCCAACTGGCTGCTTCACGGCGTTTGCACGCCCGAGGAGGTCGAGGCCGCGTTCGCACGGATGGCGGCGAAGGTCGATGCGCAGAACGTTGGCGACCCGCTCTATCGCTCACTGGCGGATAACCCCGACGGCCCGGCGTTCCGCGCCGCCCGCGCGTTGGTGTTCGAAGGGACGCTCCAACCGAACGGCTATACGGAGCCGCTGCTGCATCGGTACAGAGCGGAAGCCAAGATGCGCTAACTTCGGACAATTGGACAAAATGGACAGCGCAATAATCGAAGTGAGAGCAGAAAATTGTCGTTATTTCACAATTGCGATAGGGACAAAGTGAGACGAGCGGCTTCGATGCCGCCAGTTACGCCGCCAGCGTAACTTTCCGCTCGCCAAAATCGGGGCGGTATATTAGGTTGGATACCGTCGGATTCGTCCGGCGAGTGCAATCCTGGTTTGGGGGTACAGCGATGTTCAAGTTGATCAAGGCCGGCGTGGCGGCCAGCCTGCTCGTTGCAGGGATGGCGACTGCCGGGATGCCCTCTGGGCGCAATTTTACCGTCAAAAACACCAATTCGAAGGTTTCGATCCAGCGCGTTTGGTACGCACGCGCCGGCGAAGAGGGTGATCCGTGGCATGAAGTCATGCTCGATTATGCGGTCAAGCCCGGCACGACGTCGAACTTCACCATGGGAACGGGCGATATCTGCCTGTACGATATCAAGGTGCAGTTCAGCGACGCCTATGTGCAGCAGCGCGACAATATCAACGTCTGCCGCGGCGACACGGCGGTCTTTACCTGACCAGTCAGCGCTTCGGCGAAACGATGCGGGGCGGCGGGCATTGATCCGCCGCCCTTCTTCTTTGGCGCGTCAGTGAAAATCGCGCGACTTGGGCAGGATACGGACGTCGCGCGGGTGGCGGCCGCCCGTCGAGTGAGCTCGCACCTGCCGCGGATCGGGGTGCATGTTGACATCGGCACGCGCCATGACGGGGCGCATGACATGATCTTCCGACAGTCGGGACAGTTCGGCGGTACGATCGGTCACGCGAGCGCCGATCAGATGGACCACGTTGCCTTCGCTCGGCGCGCTACGCTGCACCTCGCCCTCGACCGTCATCAGCCGCGATCCCATGACCTGCATCCGTTGCGTCTCGAACACCCGCGCCCATAACAGCACGTTGGTGATGCCGGTTTCGTCCTCAAGCGTGATGAAGATCGCATTGCCCGTCCCCGGCCGCTGACGCACGAGCACGACCCCGGCGACAATGACTCGCGAGCCGTTCTTCGCGTCGGACACCTGTTCGCAGCTCTTGACCCCTTCGGCCTCAAACAAGGGGCGAAGGAACTGCATCGGATGTCCTTTGAGCGACAGCCGCGTCAGCTGGTAATCGGTGCTGACCTCTTCGCTCAGCGGCATCGCGGGAAGATTTGCATCTTCTTCCATCCCCAATTCGCGCGCCTGGGCTGCGGCGAATAACGGGAGCTCGCCCGACGGCGTCCGGCGTACTTCCCAGAGGGCATCCCGCCGCCCCTTGTCGATCGACCCCCAGGCATCGGCATCCGCAAGCAACCGCAACGCCCGCGACGGCAGGTTGGCGCGCCGCGCGAGTTCCTCGATCGAGTGGAAAGAGGAATCGGCGCGAGCCTTCACCAGATTGATTGCCCACTCTTCGCGGAATCCGTCGATCTGACGAAAGCCGAGGCGCAACGCGAGACCGCGCTCGCTGGGCTCCAGGCTATTGTCCCACGTACTGGCATTGACGTCGATCGCGCGGACTTCGACGGCGTGCGTTTCCTGCGCATCGCGGACAATCTGTGCGGGCGCGTAGAACCCCATCGGTTGCGAATTGAGCAAGGCGCACGCGAAAGCTGCCGGATGAAAGCATTTGAGCCATGCCGAGACATAGACCAATCGCGCGAACGCCAGCGCGTGGCTTTCGGGAAAACCATAGCTACCGAAGCCCTTGATCTGGTCGTAACAGCGCTGCGCAAAATCGCGGTCATAGCCGCGGCGCACCATGCCCTCGACCATCTTCCCCTCGAAATTGTGGATCGTGCCGACGTTACGAAACGTAGCCATTGCGCGGCGCAGCCGGTTGGCGTCCTCGGGCGAGAATTTGGCGGCAACGATCGCGAGCTTCATCGCCTGTTCCTGGAACAGCGGCACGCCCATCGTTTTGCCCAGAACGGCTTCCAATTCGTCGGGCGGGCCGAAACGCGGATCGGGTGCGGGAAACTCAACCTTTTCCTTGCCCGATCGCCGCCTGAGATACGGATGCACCATATTGCCCTGGATCGGCCCGGGCCGGACGATCGCCACCTGGACGACCAAATCATAGAAAATGCGGGGGCGCAGCCGCGGCAACATGCTCATCTGCGCGCGGCTCTCGACCTGGAACAGGCCCAGACTGTCGCCTTCGCACAGCATGTCGTAAACCTGCTCCATTTCGGGAGGGACGGTGTCGAGAGTGTGCCGCTCACCCTCGCACTCAGCGATCAGATCGAATGCCTTGCGGATGCACGACAGCATGCCGAGCGCCAGCACATCGACCTTCATTAGTTGCAGCGCGTCGATATCGTCCTTGTCCCATTCGATGAAGGTGCGGTCGTCCATCGCGGCGTTGTGGATCGGCACCGTCTCGTCGAGCCGGTCCTGGGTCAGCACGAATCCCCCGACATGCTGCGACAGATGCCGCGGAAATTCGAGCAATTGCTCGACCAGCCCTTTCAGCCGCGCGACGTCCGGATTGTCGAGCGTGAAACCGGCCTGGGTGAAGCGGTTTTCCTCGACCGTGTTCGAATAGCTGCCCCAGATCGTACCCGACAGACGCGAGGTCACATCTTCACTCATGCCCAGCGCCTTGCCGACCTCGCGCAAGGTGCTGCGCGAGCGATAATGGATGACCGTGGCGGCGATAGCGGCGCGGTGACGGCCGTATCGCCGATAGACGTACTGCATCACTTCCTCGCGCCGTTCGTGCTCGAAATCGACATCGATGTCGGGCGGCTCGTCGCGCTCGGCCGACACGAAGCGCGAGAAAAGCAGGTCGAACTTCATCGGATCGACCGAGGTGACGCCCAGGATGAAACACACCACCGAATTGGCCGCCGATCCGCGCCCCTGGCACAGGATCGGCGGATCCTGGTTGCGCGCGAAGTTGACGACGTCGTGGACGGTGAGGAAATAACAAGCGTAGCCGCGCTCGCGGATCAGCGTGAATTCTTCGTATAACAGGGCATAGATCTTGTCGGGGACGCGATAGTCGTAGCGCTCCAATGCGGTCTGCCAGACCAAATGCTCGAGCCAATCCTGCGCCTCCCACCCTTCGGGCACCGGTTCGTGCGGATATTCGTAACGGAGGTCGTCGAGGCTGAAATCGATCCGCGCGAGCAGGCGTTCGGTTTCCGCGATCGCCTCCGGATAGGCGCCGAACAACCGCACCATTTCGCTCGGAGGCTTAAGGTGACGCTCCGCATTGGCTTCGAGCATGCGGCCAGCGTGTTTCACGTCAGTACCCTTGCGTATGCAGGTCACGACATCGTGGAGCTGGCGCTGGTCGGGCGAGGCGTAGAGCGCGTCGTTGGTCGCGATCAATGGAACGCCGGCGACTGTAGCGGTTTTGGCGAGATCGGTTAGCCGGCGCTTGTCTTTACCTGCGTACGGCGTGGTAGCGCCAAGCCATATTCTGTCACCGACAAGGTGTTTGAGGCGGGTTAGCGTCCCCGGCAAACCATCGACACCCCGGTCTTGTGTCGGGATCCACTCGACCACTTGGGCTATTGTCTGAGGCTCGGTGGATGCCGGAACAAGTCTGGCATGACGGCTTGGGAATTGTATGATGTTGCTCTCGCAATCCTCATCCTCGCCGAGTTGCAGGAAGCCACGATCTTGCTCCTCTGCGATTCGGCGCTTTACAGGCAGTGGTTCGATCTCGTCCGGATCGAAACTACTGCCGGCCAGTACGATCAGCAGCAAATCTTCGTGATGCGCGATCAGATCGCCGAGATCGAGCAGACACCCGCCCTTTTCCGCGCGGCGATTGCCCACGGTCAGCAATCGCGTGAGGCGTCCCCAACCGAACCGTGTTGCGGGATAGGCAACGATGTCGGGCGTGCCGTCGCGAAATACCAGCCGCGCGCCGACCACCAGGCGGAAATCGAGGCTCGGTGCGGGCATCGGCCCGGGTTCGGGAAAGGTCTCCCACGGATGCTCGGCCTCGTGCTTCGCGCGCGCTTTCGCCCCAGCCTTGTTCAATTGCGTGCGCGCTTCCTTGAGTGCGACATGCGCGCGCACCACCCCGGCCACCGTATTGCGGTCGGCGATTCCGATGCCAGTCATGCCCAGCTCGATCGCTCGCCCGACCATGTCGCCCGGATGCGAGGCGCCGCGCAGGAACGAATAATTGGTCGCCGCGACCAGTTCGGCGAAACCGCTCACGCGAACACCCCATGAACATACCAGGCCGGCATCGGCTTGCCGTCCTCGAACAGGCCGTGGCGGAAAATCCACAGCCGGCGCCCCCGGCGATCCTCGACACGGTAATAATCGCGGGTCGGCGCTTCGCGCGGCGTCCACCAGGGCGCGGCGATGCGCTCGGGTCCTTCGGCGCGCGCGACTTCGTGCAGCGTTCGACGCCAGCGGAATTTGGCGGGCGGACCGTCCGGAACGCTGGCGACGACGCTATCGACGGGCTGCGGCGGGTCGAACAAGTGGATCGGGCGCAGCGGCGGCTCACCGGATTCGGGAACCGGCCAAACGCCCGGGGGCGCGGGCTCGGCGGCGGGGAGCGTGAACTCGGCCTGTTCGGGCAAATGCCGGTCGTGCGGAGCGAACCGCCGTACACGCCCGCGCCCGAGCCGCGTCGACAGGCGATCGATCAACGCAGCCAGTTCGGCCTCGGCGACCGCGCCGCCCTCCAACTTGAGCTGCGCCGCGTCGAGCCGCTCGGCGACGGGAATGTCGAGCCTGATCAAGTCGAACCCGAAGCCTGGGTCGATCGGGTCGGCGAGCGCGTCGATCCGTTCGCGGAACAACCGTAGCACCAGCGCGATGTCGCGGCTCGGCCGGCCGGTCTCGACCGCCAGCCTCTGGACGAGCCCGTCTGTGCGAAAGAACCGTGCGACGAATCGCCGCCCGCCCTCGTGGCTCTCCTCCAGCCGTGTGACCGCTTCAGTCATCAACTCGCCGAGCACGTCCAGCGCATATTCGGTTTGTGCCACCGGCTCGGCGAAGCAGCGTTCGACATGGAGCGGCGGTTTGACCACGCGCGGGGACAACGGGCTGTTGGCCTCGCCAATGATGCGGTGCACGCGCGTCGCCGCGTCGCCGCCGAACCGGACCGCGATCGCCGATAACGGCCGCACCACGACATCGCCGACTGCCTTCAGCCCAGCGCGCTGCAACGCCACCGTCGCCTCATCATCGAGGCCCAGCGCCGCCACCGGCAAGCGTCGCACCGCTTCGTCTTCGCTCGCACCGCTCGGGCGATACCGTGCCAGCGCACGGGCGGCGTCGGGATTGCCGGCAAAGGCATGGCCGACGACGACACCGAGCCGCTCGAACCGTACCACCACGTCCTCTGCCAGCGCGGTCTCCCCCGCGAACAGATGCACGCACCCGGTTACGTCGAGCACCAGCCCGTCGGGCGGGTCGAGCATTACCCATGGCGTATAGCGTGCACAGCCGTCCGCCAGCCGCTCGAGCCAGATATGGTCATCGTGCGGCGCATGATCGAACGCCGCCAGCTCAGGCACTCGCGCGCGTGAATCGGCCAGGGTCATGCCGGGTTCGATCCCCAGTCCGGCCGCGACCGGATCGACA
>JAFEEZ010000125.1 GCA_018240825.1 Pseudomonadota bacterium
CGGTGCGCAGACCGGAAATCTTCGACCCCGACGCCTCGCGCGACTTGTAGCCCGTCGTGCCATTGGGGCGCGTGTAGGTATCGACCGCGTTGGTGCAGCTGCCGGCCGACGTGCACGCCATCGAGCCTGTCGTGTCGAGCACGAACATCAGGTCGGTATCGGCCACGTCGTATCGTGCCTCGCACGTTACGTTGAGCGCCACGTCGGGCGCCGCGAACATCTTCATGATGCTCATCGGGACGTTGGCTGACGCGACGCCACTGACCTGTTGGTCGGCGGTCTTGGACGGCGTGAAGCTGACCGTATTGGTCCGCATCCAGCCGGACTTGAAATTGTTGTTAAACGAAGCGTTCGCCTGAGACGTCGCATTGGGATCGAGCGTGGGAGAGGCGGACGAAATCATCGCCTTGCGCCCGGCCAACGCGCCCGCGTCGCAAGCCTGTTGCAACCGCACCTTGACGACATACAGTCGCGCCGTGTCGATCCCCGAACCCACCAGCGCCGAAATCGGAATGAGCGCGATGGCCATCATGGCGAGCGTGTTGCCGCGGACGTCACGGCGCAAGCGTTCCATCGTCGACGCCCCCCGCATCGGCTTGCAATTATTTGCTCCGGTCATTTGCCCCGTTCCGCTCGATAAAATCCCACGAGCGTGCGCTATGGCGTCCGCAGGGATAACGGCCCCTAAAGACCAATGGTTAATGTTACGGTGACGGCGATCGATGACCCGGAGCGAGCGCTCGCCTTGAGCTATGCGCCCGCCGACCGGCGGGCGGGGCTGACCGCGCTGTTCGCGCTCGACTCGGCGCTGGGAAGGGTGCTGCGCACGACGCGCGAGCCGATGGTCGGGCAGATGCGGCTGGCGTGGTGGCGCGAGGCGCTGACGCGGCTCGACCGCGCGCCCGCGCCGGGCGAACCGGTGTTGCGGGCGTTGGCGCGGAGCGTCCTGCCGCTCGGCCTGCAAGGGGAAACGCTATCATCGCTGATCGATGGCTGGGAACCGCTGCTCGGCACCATCGACGAGCGGACGACCGCCGATCATGGACGGTTGCGTGGGGCAGCCCTGTTCGATCAAGCCGCGCTCATACTTGGCGCGACGGGCGACCCAACAGGCGAGGCGGGGCAGGGCTGGGCCTTGGCCGATCTCGCCGGCCACCTCCGCGATCCCGTCTTGGCCGCACTCGCACGCGACGCCGCACGGCCACGGTTGGCGCACGCGGCCGCCCATCGCTGGAGCCGCGCGGGGCGGCCGCTGGGGGCGTTGGCGCATATCGCGCGGCTCGATCTGATCGGCCCCGCAGCGCCTTCGCGCGTCGCACGGCTGGCTTGGCACCGGCTGACGGGGCGTTAGGCTTTACCGTCGAAAATTAGGCGATAATCTCCGTCCTTCGACCTGAGGGGGACGATGCGATGTGGCGGTATCTGGCGGGCGCAGGCGCGGGGGCGCTGCTGGTCGTGGCGGGAATGATGCTGCAAGCGATGCGGCCCGCGGCGGTTGCGCCGCTGGCGGCGATGCCGGCGGCGAGCGCGGCGACCGGAGAGGCTCAGGCGGCCGATCCGGCGGTGCCCGAGGCGACCGCCAAGACGCGCGAGGAAAAGCGTTTCAATCGCTACGACAAGGACCGCAACGGCGCGATCACGCGCGACGAATATCTCGCGTCGCGCAAGAAAGCCTATGCCAAGCTCGACACCAATGGCGACGGCGCGCTGTCGTTCGACGAATGGGCGGTGAAGGCCGAAACCAAGTTCGCCACCGCGGATGCCGACAAGTCCGGCGCGATGAACGCCGCCGAATTCGTCACCACTGCGGTCAAGCGCAAGGCGCGGCCGAAGGCCAACTGTCCCGAAAAACCGGCCTCCGCGGAGGACAATCGCGACGAGGAGTCCTAGGCCGCCATCCAGCCGGCCAAAGCGGCGCGGGCGCGGTCGGTGTACATCTTCTTGCGCTCGGCTTTCCGGGTGCGGCCGGGGATCGGCGGCATCAGGCCGAAATTGACATTCATAGGCTGATAGGTCTCGGCCTCTGCCGCGCCGGTGATGTGGTGGAGCAGCGCACCCAGCGCGGTTTCGACCGGCGGCGGCGTCATGACGTCACCGTGCAACTCGGCGGCGGCGAACCGTCCCGCGAGCAGCCCGATCGCTGCGCTTTCGACATAGCCTTCGCACCCCGTGATCTGGCCGGCGAAGCGGATGTTGGGACGCGATTTGAGCCGCAATGTCGGATCGAGCAACTCGGGCGAGCGGATGAAGGTGTTGCGAGGCAGTCCGCCCAGCCGCGCGAACTCTGCATTCTCCAGCCCCGGGATCGTTCGAAACAGCCGTACCTGTTCGGCATGCTTCAGCTTGGTCTGGAATCCGACGATGTTCCACAACGTGCCGCTGGCGTTGTCCTGCCGCAACTGGACGCACGCGTAAGGCCAACGTCCGGTGCGCGGATCGTCGAGCCCGACACCCTTCATCGGCCCGAACCGCAACGTCTCCGGCCCGCGCTCCGCCATCACCTCGATCGGCATGCAACCCTCGAAATAGGCCGTGTCCTTTTCCCAGTCGCGAAATTCGCCCTTTTCGCCGCCGATCAGGCCCTGGACGAAGGCATGATATTGATCCTTGTCGAGCGGACAGTTGATGTAATCGTCACCGCCCCTGTTCCACCGCGCCTGGCGCCACGCGATCGACATGTCGATGCTGTCGTGATGGACGATCGGGGCGATCGCGTCGAAAAACGCGAGTGCATCGCTACCCGTCGCCGCGCCGATGTTCGCGGCGAGGCCGGGCGCGGTAAGGGGCCCGGTCGCGATGATCGCAGGGCCGCGCGGCAGCACATCGACGCGCTCGCGCACGATCTCGATATTGGGATGCGCCTCCAGCCGCGCGGTGACACCGGCGGAAAAACCGTCGCGGTCGACCGCCAGCGCAGAGCCGGCCGGGACCTTGTGGCGGTCACCCTCGGCCATGATGATCGAGCCGAGCGCGCGCATCTCGGCGTGAAGCAGGCCGACCGCGTTGTTTTCCGCATCGTCCGAGCGGAAGCTGTTCGAGCAGACGAGCTCCGCCAGCTCGTCGGTCTGGTGCGCAGGGGTCACGTCGCCGCTGCCGCGCATTTCCGACAGCTTCACGCGAACACCCGCCTCGGCGAGCTGCCATGCGGCCTCCGACCCGGCCAGACCGCCGCCGATGATGTGGATTTGGTGCATCGTCAGCTGCGATAATCGGCGTTGATCGAGATGTAGCCGTGCGTCAGGTCACACGTCCATACCGTCGCGCGACCGTCGCCCAGCCCAAGGTCGACGCCGATCTCTACCTCCTGCCCCTTCAAGTGCGCCGCGACCGGAGCTTCGTCATACCCCTCGACCGCCAGCCCGTCTCTGGCCACTTGCGTCTCGCCGAAACGGATCGCGAGCCTGTCGCGCTCGGCCGGCTCCCCGGCCTTGCCGACCGCCATCACGACGCGGCCCCAATTGGCGTCCTCGCCAGCGACCGCGGTCTTGACCAGCGGCGAGTTGGCGATGCTCATGCCGATGCGATGCGCGCTGGCGTCGCTGTCGGCGCCGGTCACGTCGATCCGAATGAACTTGGACGCGCCCTCGCCGTCGCGCACGACGAGATGCGCGAGTTGCAGGCACAGATCGTCGAGCGCGGCGCGGAAAGCGTCCGCGCCAGGATCGTCGTCCTGCGCGATCGCGGCGTTGCCGGCGGAGCCCGTTGCGAAGGCAAGCACGGTGTCGCTGGTCGACGTGTCGCTGTCGACGGTGATGCATGAAAAGCTCTTGGTATTGGCCGCCGACAGCGCCGATTGCAGCCAGGGCGGATCGACCGCCGCATCGGTGAAGATGAAACCGAGCATCGTCGCCATGTCGGGCATGATCATCCCCGACCCCTTGATGATCCCGACCAGACTGACCGTCCGATCGCCGATCACCGCGCGCGTCACCGCGACCTTGGCGAAGGTGTCGGTGGTCATGATCGTCTCGGCGGCAGTGACCCAATCGCATTGTTCAGCGGTGAAGGCGGCGCTCAGCCCAGCCTCGGCCTTGTCGAGCGGCAGGGGCACGCCAATAACC
>JAFEEZ010000126.1 GCA_018240825.1 Pseudomonadota bacterium
CAACCCGCCGATCCGCCGCAACCGGCGTGTCAGGCGCCGAACAGGTGGAAGTGGATGACGATGAAGATCAGCAGCATCGAGCCGAGGATCGACGCGATCCAGCCGCCGGGATGGAGCCCCGCCGCGCGCTGCGCCGGATGGATCGCCATCCCGATCAGCCCCGCGAGGAACGACCCGGCGATGCCGAGAATCACGGTCCACAGGAAGCTCAGCGGAATCTGGCCCGGATAGAAGAAGCGCGCGAGTACGCCGACGATAAAGCCGACGATGATCATGCGGATAATACCCATCATTCTCTCTCTCCCACAATGGCAGGTGGAAGGAGGTTGGCACGCTTGTTCCGCTTAGACAATGATCCCCGGGATATTCGCGCGATCGGCCGCGTTGGAGGGGCATGTTCACCAGCATCAACCCGGCGACCGGCAAACCCGGCCGGAGCTATGCCGAGCTGACCGGCGCGCAGGTCGAGGGGCGGCTGGCGAAGGCGCAAGCCGCGTTTCTCGATTGGCGCGAGAGCGAGCTGACCGCGCGCGCAACGCTGCTCCGCCACATCGCCGAGGCGTTCGAGGACGACAGGGACCGGCTGGCGCGGCTCGCGACCGAGGAAATGGGCAAGACGCTCAAATCCGCGGTCGCCGAGGTCGAAAAATGCGCGTCGGCGTTTCGCTATTACGCCAGGCATGGCGCAGCAATGCTCAAGCCGACCGACATCGAAACACCCGCCGGCCACGCCACCGCGCGCTGGCTGCCGATGGGGCCGGTGCTCGCGGTCATGCCGTGGAACTTTCCCTATTGGCAGGTGGTCCGCTTCGCCGCGCCGACGATCATGGCGGGGAATGTCGGGTTGCTGAAGCACGCATCGAACGTGCAGGGTTGCGCCGCGGCGATCGAGGCGACAATCGTCAAGGCCGGCGCGCCCGAAGGGCTGTTCCAGAACCTGCCAATCAAATCGACCATGGTCGCCGGAGTGATCGCTGACGACCGCATCGTGGCGGTGACCCTGACTGGCAGTGAAGCGGCGGGCGCGAAGGTTGCGGAAGCCGCGGGCAGGGCGCTCAAGAAGGTTGTGCTCGAACTCGGCGGGTCGGACCCGTTCATCGTCATGCCCTCCGCCGACATCGATCTCGCCGCCAAAACCGCGGTCACCGCGCGGACGCAAAACACCGGCCAGTCGTGCATCTGCGCCAAGCGGATGATCGTCCACGAAGTGGTTTATGAAAACTTCATGGCGAAGTTCTCCGCGGGGATGAAAGCGGTGAAGACCGGCGACCCGACGGACCCCGCGACCGACATGGGACCTTTGTCGTCGGAGGAACAGCGCGACACCGTGTTCGACCAGATCGCTCGGTTCCGCGAGGCGGGCGCGACCCTGCTGTTCGGCGCGGAAAAGCCGGGCCTGCCCGGCGCGTATCTTACCCCCGGCGTGCTGGTCGATGTCGACCCCGCGAGCGAAGTCGCGAAGGAGGAGGTGTTCGGCCCAGTCGCGATGGTGTTCAAGGTCAGGGATATCGACGAAGCGATCGCGCTGGCGAACGGCGTGCCGTTCGGGCTCGGCTCCAGCGTCTGGACCGCCGACCCGCAGGAACAGGAACGCTTCGCCCGCGACATCGCCGCCGGCATGACCGCGATCAACCGCATGCTCGCTTCCACGCCCGAAGCGCCGTTCGGCGGCGTCAAGCGCTCCGGTCACGGCCGCGAACTCGGACCGTGGGGACTGCACGAGTTCATGAACCTGAAGGCGGTGATCGGCTAGTCAGCGGACTT
This sequence comes from Pseudomonadota bacterium, assembly GCA_018240825.1. GTDB lineage: Bacteria > Pseudomonadota > Alphaproteobacteria > Sphingomonadales > Sphingomonadaceae > Sphingomonas. The sequence goes on from JAFEEZ010000126.1 coordinate 1,765, forward strand.
GCGCTAACGCCGCGAAAGGCATAGCCGCAGCGCAGCAATCACCGGGGACGTTATTTCGATGGCCGAGTTCCGCCTGCCCAAGAACAGCCGCATCAAGAACAAGGGCAAGGTCCACGAGGCGGCGGCGGGCGCGACAAATATCAAGCGTTTCAAGGTCTATCGCTACGACCCCGATACCGGCGAGAATCCGCGTTACGACACGTTCGAGATCGACCTCGACACGTGCGGGCCGATGGTGCTCGACGCGCTGATCAAGATGAAGTCGGAACAGGATTCGTCGCTCACCTTCCGCCGCTCCTGCCGCGAGGGGATTTGCGGGTCGTGTTCGATGAACATGGACGGCAAGAACGGCCTCGCCTGCACCACCGCGATCGAGGACTGCAAGGGCGAGGTGACGATCACCCCGCTGCCGCACATGGAAGTGATCAAGGACCTCGTCCCTGATTTCACGCATTTCTATGCGCAATATGCCTCGATCAAGCCGTGGTTGCAGACCGTCACGCCCGCGCCGGCGGGCAAGGAGCGGCTACAGTCGCCGCAGGATCGCGAGAAGCTCGACGGCCTTTACGAATGTATCCTGTGCGCGTGCTGCTCGACGTCGTGCCCAAGCTATTGGTGGAACAGCGACAAGTTCCTGGGTCCCGCGATACTGCTTCAGGCGTATCGCTGGCTCGCCGACAGCCGCGACGAGATGACCGGCGAGCGATTGGACCAGCTCGAGGACCCGTTCCGCCTCTATCGCTGCCACACGATCATGAACTGCGCCAACGCCTGTCCCAAGGGCCTCAACCCGGCCAAGGCGATCGCCGAGATCAAGAAGATGGAAGCCGAGCGGATCGTTTGATCTTTCTTTCTCCGTTCGCCCTGAGCTTGTCGAAGGGCGTGACCGGGACACGTGCTTCGACAAGCTCAGCACGAACGGATTTGAATTGACGGACCTGCCCTCCCCCCTCTTCTCTTATGACGACGACCCCGATGCGCCGGGATGGAAGACATGGGCGTTCCGCGACTCGACGCGGTTCAATTCATTCCTCGAACCGCTCCAGGTCAGGCTCGAAGGCGACATCGCCCGGGTGCGGATGATGCCGCGCCGCGATCATTCGAACATGCGCGACAATGTTCATGGCGGCGCGCTGCTCGGCTTCATGGACGTGTCCTTGTTCGCCGCATCCCGCGCGTTCGGGTGTCTGCAAGCGGGTGGCGCGGTGACGCTCGATCTGTCAGCGCAGTTCATCGGCGGCGGAGTGATCGGCGAACCGCTCGAGGCGCGGATCGAACTGCTGCGCGAGACCAGCCGGATGCTGTTCCTGCGCGGGCTGGTCGTCCAGGAAAACACCCCGACCATCGCCAGCTTCACGGGGACGCTAAGGAAGTCGTCGCCGCCTCCTCACCTCGCGGGCCGATCATGAAGGACGCCTCCCCGGTAAAATGAAATCGGTTCTCGAAGCCTATCACTCCCTGATCGCGGCAGGCGAACTGCGCGCCGATCCCGACCAGGCCGCCGCCGCCGCGCGGCTCGACCGGCTCCAGCGCGAACTCGAAGCCGTCCCCAGGCGCGGGTCGATCCTGTGGCGCGCGCTCGGCAAGCGGCCCGACGCCCCGCGCGGTGTCTATCTCTGGGGCGATGTCGGCCGCGGCAAGTCGATGCTGATGGACCTGTTCTTCGGGTGTCTGAACATCGGCCGCAAGCGCCGCGTCCATTTCGGCGAGTTCATGCTGGAGGTGCACCAGCGCATCGCCGCGGAGCGCAGGAAGGAAGCCGGCGACCCCATCCCTCCCGTCGCCGCAGCGCTCGCCGACGAAGCGCGGTGTCTCGCGTTCGACGAGATGATGGTGACCAATTCGCCCGACGCGATGATCCTGTCGCGGTTGTTCACCGCCCTGATCGAGAATGGCGTGACGGTGGTGACGACGAGCAATCGCCCGCCCCGCGACCTCTACAAGAACGGCCTCAACCGCGAGCATTTCCTGCCCTTCATCGACCTGATCGAAACCCGCCTCGACGTGCTGCCCTTGAACGGTCCGGTCGACTATCGCCGCGACCGGCTGGGAAAGCAGGAAACGTGGTTGGTCCCCAACGGGTCGGAGGCAACCCGGCAGCTCTCCGCCGCGTTCTTCCGCCTCACCGACTATCCGCCGGAAGATCGCGACCACGTGCCCAGCGAGGACCTGATCGTTCAGGGCCGCACGCTCCACGTCCCCAAATCGCTCAAGGGCGTCGCGGTCTTCTCCTTCAAGAAACTGTGCGGCGAGGCGCGCGGAAACGCCGACTATCTCGCAATCGCGCGGCGCTATCACACCGTGATCCTGGTCGGCATCCCGAAGCTCGGCCCGGAGAATCGGAACGAAGCGGCGCGTTTCGTCAGCCTGGTGGACGCGTTCTACGAGCACAAGGTCAAGTTGCTCGCCGCCGCCGACGCCCAACCGGCACAGCTTTACGAGAAAGGCGATGGCCGCTTCGAGTTCGAGCGCACCGTCAGCCGCCTGGAAGAGATGCGGTCCGACGAGTATCTCGCGCAGGGACATGGCGCCGCCTAGACACTATTGCTCTTGCGAATTAATTGCACTACAAGATGTTAATCATCACCCTTTAGCGGTTGCCAGCGAGTAGCGAAGCGCCTAAGCGCCGTCGCGTCTCGCGCGCGGACAGGCGCGCTCTCGCGCTGAAGGAGCATCCATGGCCCGCAAGAAGATCGCGCTGATCGGCGCCGGTAACATCGGCGGCACGCTCGCCCATCTCGCCGCGCAGAAGGAACTCGGCGACATCGTGCTGTTCGACGTCGTGGAGGGCGTACCGCAGGGCAAGGCGCTCGATTTGTCGCAGTGCGGCCCGATCGAGGGCTTCGACGCGAAGATCACCGGCTCGAACGATTACAAGGACATTGCGGGCGCCGACGTGATCATCGTCACCGCCGGCGTTGCGCGCAAGCCCGGCATGAGCCGCGACGATTTGCTCGGTATCAACCTCAAGGTGATGAAGGCCGTCGGCGAGGGCATCAGGAACAACGCGCCCGACGCGTTCGTCATCTGCATCACCAACCCGCTCGACGCGATGGTCTGGGCATTGCGCGAATTCTCCGGCCTGCCGCACCATATGGTCGTCGGCATGGCGGGCGTGCTCGACAGCGGGCGGTTCAGCCATTTCCTCGCTGAGGAATTCGGCGTGTCCGCGCGCGACGTGACGACCTTCGTGCTGGGCGGCCACGGCGACACGATGGTCCCGGTCGTGCAGTATTCGACCGTCGCGGGCATCCCGGTCCCCGACCTGATCAAGATGGGCAAGTCGACGCAGGAGCGCATCGACGCGATCGTCAAGCGCACCCGCGGTGGTGGCGGCGAGATCGTCGCGCTGCTCGGCACCGGCTCGGCTTACTACGCGCCCGCGACCAGCGGCATCGCGATGGCCGAAGCGTATCTCGGCGACCAGAAGCGCGTCCTGCCCTGCGCGGCCTATTGCACCGGCCAGTACGGGGTCGGCAATCTCTATGTCGGCGTGCCGGTCCGGATCGGCGCGGGCGGCGTCGAGGAAATCATCGAAATCGCGCTGGACGACGAAGCCAAGGCGAACCTCGGCGTGTCGGTCGACGCGGTGAAGGAACTGCTGGTAGCGTGTAAGGGCATCGACAGCTCGCTGGCATAATCGCTGCACCACCCCGGCGAACGCCGGGGTCCAGTCAGGAAAGCCGAAGATGGATGGACAAGCCTACGTCTACATCATGGCCAACCGGCGCAACGGTGCGATCTACATAGGCTCGACGGTCGACCTCGCGAAGCGCGCGTGGGAACATCGCAACGATGTCGTCGAAGGATTTACGCGGAGGTACGGCTGCCACCCTCCTCGTCTGGTACGAAGTTCATGGCAGTTGGGAATCGGCACATCTGCGCGAACGGCAGATGAAGGAGTGGAAGCGGCGCTGGAAGCTCGATGAGATCGAAGGGTTCAACCCGGATTGGGGCGACCTGTATGATCGTATCGCGCTGCCATGATCCGGTTCGCAACTGGACCCCGGCGTTCGCCGGGGTGGTAGAGAAATGAAGGACGGAGCCTGAATGAGCATCCTCGTCGACAAGAACACCAAGGTCATCACTCAGGGCATGACCGGCAATACCGGCAGCTTCCACACCCAGGCCGCGCTCGATTACGGGACGCAGATGGTCGCGGGCGTCACGCCCGGCAAAGGCGGCACGACGCATCTCGGCCTGCCCAATTTCGACACGGTGCACGAAGCGGTCGCCGCGACCGGCGCGACCGCCTCGGTCGTGTACGTCCCGCCCCCCTTCGCGGCGGATTCGATCCTCGAGGCGATCGACGCCGAAGTGCCGCTGATCGTCGCGATCACCGAAGGCATCCCGGTGCTCGACATGGTCAAGGTCAAGCGTGCGCTGTCAGGCTCGAAATCGCGCCTCATCGGTCCGAACTGCCCCGGCGTGCTGACCCCCGGCGAGTGCAAGATCGGCATCATGCCGGGCAGCATCTTCTCCAAGGGCTCGGTCGGCGTTGTTTCGCGCTCCGGCACGCTGACCTATGAAGCGGTGTTCCAGACCACCAATGCGGGCCTGGGCCAGACCACCGCGGTCGGGATCGGCGGCGATCCTGTCAACGGCACCAACTTCATCGACGTGCTCGAACTGTTCCTGGCGGACGACGCGACCAAATCGATCATCATGATCGGCGAGATCGGCGGCGACGCCGAGGAGCAGGCGGCGCAATTCCTGAAGGACGAGGCGAAGCGCGGCCGCAAGAAGCCGATGGCGGGCTTCATCGCCGGCCGCACCGCGCCCCCGGGCCGCCGCATGGGCCATGCCGGCGCGATCGTGTCGGGCGGCAAGGGCGACGCCGAAAGCAAGATCGCGGCGATGGAAAGCGCCGGGATCAGGGTGTCGTCGAGCCCGAGCTTGCTGGGCGAAACGCTGGTGGAAGTGCTTAAGGGCTAAACCCAAATCCTTCTCCCCTTGTGGGAGAAGGTGGCCCGGCGCAGCCGGGTCGAATGAGGGGGAGTGACAAACAAGTCCCCCTCACCCTCCCACCGCCTTCGGCGGCGGGCCCCTCCCTCTCCCACAAGGGGAGAGGGGAAGGAGTTGAAGATGGGCTACGAAGGTCAGGATTTCAGCGAGATCGCGGGCGGCGTCAGCCCCGCGTTCATCGATACGCTCTACAAACGCTTCCGGGAATCGCCCGACAGCGTCGAGCCGTCATGGCGCGGCTGGTTCGAGGGGCTGGAAAGCGGCCCGTCGGGCGCCAGCTGGAGCAATCCCGCCTGGCCGCCCGCCGCAACCGACGATCTGACTGCGGCGCTCGACCCGACACAAATGGAACCGGCGGCAAAGCCTGCCAGGACCGCCACCCCCGCGGCGCCCGCGTCGGCCCCCTCGCAGGACGCGATCATCGCCGCCGCCGCCGATTCGATCCGCGCGATGATGCTGATCCGCACCTATCGCGTGCGCGGGCACCTGGCCGCCAATCTCGATCCGCTGGGTCTGTCGACCTACGAGATGCCGGAAGATCTCAAGACCGAATATCACGGTTTTTCCGACGCCGACATCGACCGTCCCGTCTATCTCGGCGGTCAGCTCGGGCTGCAATGGGCGACGATCCGCGAACTCGTCGACATTTTGCGCGCCAATTACTGCGGCAATGTCGGCCTCGAATACATGCACATCGCCGACGTCGAGGAGCGCCGCTTCCTGCAGGAGCGTATGGAGGGCAAGGACAAGGCGATCACCTTCACCCCCGACGGCAAGAAGGCGATTCTCAACAAGGTGATCGAAGCCGAGCAGTGGGAACGCTTCCTCGGCAAGAAATATGTCGGCACTAAGCGCTTCGGCCTCGACGGCGGCGAAGCGATGATCCCCGCGCTCGAAAGCGTGATCAAATATGGCGGCCAGATGGGCGTCAACGAAATCGTGTTCGGCATGGCGCATCGCGGGCGGCTGAACGTGCTCGCCAACGTGATGGGCAAGCCGCTGCGCGTGATCTTCCACGAATTCGGCGGCGGCAGCGCCAATCCGGAGGATGTTGGGGGGTCGGGCGACGTAAAGTACCATCTCGGCACCTCGACCGACCGCGAGTTCGACGGGATCAAGGTCCACATGTCGCTGGTCGCCAATCCCAGCCACCTCGAAGCGGCGGACCCGGTCGTGCTCGGCAAGACCCGCGCGATCCAGACGTTAGCCCATGACCTGGAAGAGCACAGTCATTCGCTCCCCGTCCTGATCCACGGCGACGCGGCGTTCGCCGGCCAGGGGATCGTCTGGGAATGCCTCGGCTTTTCCGGCATCCGCGGCTACAATACTGGCGGATGCCTGCACTTCATCATCAACAACCAGATCGGCTTCACCACCTCGCCCCAGTTCGCGCGCTCGTCGCCTTATCCGTCGGACGTCGCCAAGGGCGTCCAGGCGCCGATCTTCCATGTCAACGGCGACGATCCCGAAGCGGTCACCTTCGCGTGCAAGATGGCGATCGAGTTCCGCCAGAAGTTCCACCGCGACATCGTGATCGACATGTGGTGCTATCGCCGTTTCGGCCATAACGAGGGCGACGAACCAAGCTTCACCCAGCCGCTGATGTACGCGCGGATCAAGCAGCATCCGCCGGTCAGCGAAGTCTATGGCAAGCGGCTGATCGCAGAGGGCGTCATCGATCAGGCATGGATCGAGAAGACCACGCACGAGTTCGACACCTTGCTCGAAGGCGAGTTCGAAGCAGGCGCCGCCTACAAGCCCAACAAGGCCGACTGGTTTTCGGGCCGCTGGTCGGGGCTGCACGCCCCCGCCGACCCGGAAAGCGCGCGGCGCAATGTCGAGACGGGCATCGGGAAGAAGCTGTTCGAAAGCCTCGGCCGTCTGCTCACGACGGTGCCGGACGACATTGCGATCCACAAGGCGCTCGCGCGGGTGATCGACGCCAAGCGCCAGATGTTTGCGACCGGCGAGAATTTCGACTGGGCGACCGGCGAAGCGCTCGCATTCGGCTCGCTGCTGTCGGAAGGATACGGCGTCCGCCTGTCGGGCCAGGACTCCGGGCGCGGCACGTTCAGTCAGCGCCACGCGGTGTGGGTCGACCAGAATGACGAGCACAAGCTGATCCCGCTTGCGCATGTCGAGCACGGCGAGTTCGAAGTACTCGACTCGCCGCTCAGCGAGTATGGCGTACTCGGCTTCGAATACGGTTATGCGCTCGCCGACCCCAAGACGCTCGTCATCTGGGAAGCGCAGTTCGGCGATTTCATGAACGGCGCGCAGATCATGATCGACCAGTTCATCGCGTCGGGCGAGGCCAAGTGGCTGCGCGCCAACGGCCTGGTGATGATGCTGCCCCATGGTTATGAAGGCCAGGGGCCGGAGCACAGCTCGGCGCGCGTCGAACGCTTTCTGCAACTGTGCGCCGGCGACAATATCCAGGTCGCCAATTGCACGACGCCGGCCAACATCTTCCACCTGTTGCGCCGCCAGATGCACCGCACGTTCCGCAAACCCCTGGTGATCTTCACGCCAAAGTCGCTGCTGCGCCACAAGCGCGCGGTGTCGAGTGCGGCGGACTTCCTGGGCGACAGCCATTTCCGCCGTATCCTGAGCGATCCGGATGCCGCCGCGGACGCGCAGACCAGGCGGCTGGTGCTCTGCACAGGCAAGGTCGCCTATGACCTGTTCGACGCGCGCGACGCGGCGGGCGACAAGGACGTCCAGATCGTCCGGATCGAACAGCTTTATCCCTTCCCGACCGAGGCGCTGGCGGCGCGCATCGCAAGAATGACCGCGCTCGAGGACGTGGTGTGGGCGCAGGAAGAGCCGAGAAACAACGGCGCCTGGTTCTTCGTCGAACCGCAGATCGAGGAAGCGCTTGCCGCGGCCGGGGCCAATGTAAAGCGCGCCCGCTATGCCGGCCGCGCGGCCGCCGCGTCGCCCGCGACTGGCCTCGCCAAGCGGCACCAGCTCGAGCAGGGCGCGTTGGTCGCCGAAGCGCTCGGCCATAGCGTCCGCGAGGAAGTGCGCCGGGCGCGGACGAGCGAAACGACGAAGAAAGCCGGCAAGGCCGGGGCGTGACTTTCAATGTGCTCCCGCCTTCGCGGGGGTACGAAAAGGACCGAAGATGGCGACTGAAGTTGTAGTGCCCACCCTGGGCGAATCGATCGTCGAGGCGACCGTCGGCGAATGGCTCAAGCAGCCGGGCGATCCGGTCAGGCAGGACGAGCCGGTCGTCAGTCTGGAAACCGACAAGGTCGCGGTCGAGGTGCCCTCGCCCGTGGCCGGCGTGATGGGCGCGCACGCGGTGCAGGTCGGCGACAACGTCGCGGTCGGCGCGCTGCTCGCGACGGTCGAGGCGGGCGGCACTGCTGCGGCCGCCCCCGCGCCGGCCGCAGCGCCTGCTCCTGCGCCGGCGCCCGTCCCCAGCGACGCCGCCCCCGCCGCGCTGTCGCCCTCGGTGCGCCGCGCGGTGCTCGAGACCGGAGTCGATCCCGGCACCGTGAAGGGCACCGGCAAGGACGGCCGCATCACCAAGGACGACGTGCTTGCCGCCGCCAGCGCCCCGGCCGCCGCGCCCGCGCCGGCCCCGGCCGTCCCGCCGCAGACCCCTTCCGTCGCAGCCTCGACCGGCCGCAAGGAAGAACGCGTGCGGATGACGCGTCTCCGCCAGACCGTCGCGAAACGGCTCAAGGATGCGCAGAACACCGCTGCGATGCTGACGACGTTCAACGATGTCGACATGTCGGCGGTCATCGAAGCGCGCACCAAATACAAGGACCTGTTCGAAAAGAAGCACGGCGTCCGGCTCGGCTTCATGGGCTTCTTCGTGAAGGCCGCGTGCATGGCGCTGAAGGATGTGCCGAGCGTCAACGCGCAGATCGACGGCGAGGAGATCGTCTATCACGATTATGCCGACATCTCGGTCGCGGTCTCGGCCCCGCAAGGCCTGGTCGTGCCCGTCATCCGCGACGCCGACCAGCTCTCGGTCGCGGGAATCGAGAAAACGATCGGCGACTTCGGCAAGCGCGCCAAGGACGGCAGCCTCAAGATGGAAGAGATGAAGGGCGGCACCTTCACCATCTCCAACGGCGGCGTGTTCGGCAGCCTCATGTCGACCCCGATCATCAACCCGCCGCAGTCGGCGGTGCTCGGCCTCCACCGCATCGAGGATCGCCCGGTCGTCCGCGACGGCCAGGTCGTCGTCCGTCCGATGATGTACCTCGCGCTCAGCTACGACCACCGTCTGATCGACGGCCGCGAGGCGGTGACCTTCCTGGTCGCTCTCAAGAACGCGATCGAGGACCCGACACGGATTTTGATCGACCTCTGATGACAGCGTGGCGCTATCCGCCAGCGCTCCTGCCTTCGCCGGAGCACAACAAACTTCTTCGTGCTCCGGCGCAGGCCGGAGCGTTGGCAACGAGCGGTGACATTTCCAACGCTCCGGCTTTCGCCGGAGCACAGCGAGGCTGAAAATGGCTGACTATGATTTCGACGTTCTGGTGATCGGCGCCGGCCCCGGCGGTTATGTCGCGGCGATCCGTGCGGCGCAGTTGGGGCTCAAGACGGCGTGCGCGGAGAGCCGCGAGACGCTGGGTGGCACGTGCCTCAATGTCGGGTGCATCCCGTCCAAGGCGATGCTGCACGCGTCCGAATTCTACGATCACGCCGCGAACGGCGCGATGGCGAAGATGGGGGTCAAGATCGACAAGATGTCGCTCGACCTCGACACGATGCACGGCCAGCGCAAGGACGCGGTCAAACAACTGACCGGCGGGATCGAGTTCCTGTTCAAGAAGAACAAGATCGAGTGGTTGAAGGGCCATGCCGCGTTCACCGGCACCGATACCGTTCAGGTCGGCGACCGCAACGTACGCGCGAAGAACATCGTCATCGCGACCGGCTCGAGCGTCACCGCGCTCCCCGGCGTCAAGATCGACGAGAAGACCGTCGTATCCTCCACCGGCGCGCTCGAACTGCCCAGGGTCCCCGGCCACATGGTCGTGATCGGCGGCGGCGTGATCGGGCTTGAACTCGGCAGCGTGTGGCGGCGGCTCGGCGCGAAGGTCACGGTGGTCGAATTCCTCGACCAGATCCTGCCCGGCTTCGACGGCGAAGTGCGCAAGGAAGCGAACAAGATCCTCAAGAAGCAGGGGCTCGAATTCAAGCTGTCGACCAAGGTCACCGGGGTGACGGTCAAGGGCAAGGCCGCGACGCTGACCGTGGAACCCGCCAAGGGCGGCGACGCCGAGACGATCGACGCCGACGTCGTGCTCGTGTCGATCGGCCGCAAACCCAACACCGACGGCCTCGCGCTCGACAAGGCAGGACTCGCCACCAACCAGCGCGGCCAGATCGAGGTCGACCACGACTTCCGCACCTCGGTTGCCGGCATCTGGGCGATCGGCGACGTCATCCCCGGCCCGATGCTGGCGCACAAGGCCGAGGATGAGGGCATCGCGGTGGCCGAGAATATCGCCGGCCAGCACGGCATCGTGAACCACGATGTGATCCCCTCGGTCGTCTACACCTGGCCCGAAATCGCCGGGGTCGGGCTGACCGAGGAGGCGGCGAAGGAGCGCGGCGATGTGAAGGTCGGCAAATTCCCGATGCTCGCCAACAGCCGCGCCAAGACCAACCACGAGCCCGACGGTTTCGTGAAGGTGATCGCCGACGCCAAGACCGACCGCGTCCTCGGCGTATGGTGCATCGCGAGCGTCGCGGGCACGATGATCGCCCAGGCCGCGCAGGCGATGGAGTTCGGCGCGACCAGCGAGGACATCGCCTACACCTGCCACGCGCACCCGACGCACAGCGAGGCGATCAAGGAAGCGGCGATGGCGGTGACGAGCAAGCCCATTCACATCTAGCGCCCGCTAAATGTGAATATCGCCAGGGTTTTCCGTGGACGACGGGTCGCGCAAGCGAGCCCGGCCGACGGCGCGGATTAACTCCGCGCCGCTGCCCACCCCTCTTTAGCTACACGCCGCCACTCGCCGTCGATACCGCATCGCACCGCCGATCGCGCCAAAGCCGAGCAGCATCATCGCCCAGGTCGCCGGTTCGGGCACGCCACCCTGCGCGACCAGCGCCGCCACCACCCGGAACGACCCGGTATTGTCGTTGTAATAGCCGGTCGTGCCGTTGAAGCTGTAGGCGTCGATGACGCCGATATACAGCCGCGTCGCGGCCGTTGGGGCAACGAACGCCAGGTTGGCGCCGCCCGCGTTGTTGTACCCCGCGCGGCCGTCACCGATGTAGAAGACCTGGTTGAGCAAAGGCGCGAGGTTGGTCGGATTGTTCGCGTCGAAGTTCAGCGTTGCCGGGGCTGCGCCGCCGAACGGATCGCTGTTGGTGGTGAACACGCCGACCAGCGGGATCGATGTGTTGCCGGTCAGGCTCGACAGCCCGTTCGCGCCGCCGACGCTCATCGCGCCGCCGCCGCCGTCGGGCCCCGCATTGGGTGTGCCGCCGCAACAATTGATCGCACCGGTCGCGTTGAACACGAACACGTTGCCCGCGCCCGCTGCAAACGTCGTCAGCAATGCGTCGGTCGCTGGACCATAGTCACCGCCCGTGTTCCCGGGATGACCGAAAATCTGATAGATGCTTGCGGTTCCGGGGACGGAATAGACCACGCTTCCGCCGGGTGCGATCGGATCGGCCAGCGCAGGGCCAGCGGCACAGGCGAGCGCGGCGGCGCTCGCGGCAAGGACGGTCTTCATCGACAACTTCCCCTTCTAAATGAGAAGAAACGCGACCATCGACATCGTCTCTCGTGTCGTTACCGCGTAATTTACCATGCGCGGCGGCATCGAGTCTTGGACGGACTCGACGCGGCAATGGCCGATATGCCTCCGTTTGGGACGCCCCGGAGAGGCGCGGGTCAGTTCGCGCGCAACGCCTTCCACCGCGCCCGGCCGTCGTCCGACCAGATGCCCTCGCTCGACGGATAGAATATCTCGAACGCCTTGGCCCCCTCGGGCAACACGACCCAGGGAAGCTTCGACCGTGTGAAGATATGTACGTCGAGCGGCATCGCGGCGGGGTCGTCGAGCGTCCCCACGCGGATGAACGAGGTCGCGCGGCCGGACCCAGCATAGTGGCTCCACAACGCGACGCGGCAAGTGGGACAGCGCACGATCTCCTGACCCTTGCCGCTCGCCGACGGCGTCATGATGTAATCGGGTTCGCCCTTCACCACGCGCACACGATCGCTTTCAATCACCGCGTTGACCGCGAACGCGCTCCCCGTCTCGGTCTGGCAATCGGTGCAGTGACAGCAATGCACGACCATAGGCGCGCTCGTCAGCCCATAGCGCACCGCACCGCACGCGCAGCCGCCCTCATTCACCTTTCTTTGGATCCGGAACGGCCTCGATCGCGCCGGGTTCCGGCGTCGCCGCTGGCGGCGGCGGAGGCGGCGGCGGCGGAAGCGGCGGCGGCGGCGGCGGCGGAGGAGGAGGAGGAGGAGGAGGAGCCTCAACCGGCGGTGGAGGCGGCGGCGGCGCGACCGGTTCCGGCGCAGGCGCGGGCGGCGGCGCGACATAAGCCGGACCCGGCGGCGGTGGAGCGGCGGAAGGCGCCTCGGCCGCACGACCGGGGCCATGGCGACCGCCGCCGCCCTCATAGCTCGGGCGCGGCGCGTCGGCCGACGGCTGGGCGGCGGGCGGCGCGACGGGCTCGGCAGGGAGCGCTTCCGGCTGCTCGAGCCCCCCATCTGCGCGCTTGCCGGTCCATATGTCACCCGGCCGGCGCCGTGGCGGGGGCGCCGGAGAGGGTGACGCGGGCGGCGCAACATTGACCGGCGGCGGCAGCGGATCGTTCGCCAAGGGTGGCGGCGCCGGCGGCGCGGCG
>JAFEEZ010000127.1 GCA_018240825.1 Pseudomonadota bacterium
AGCCGCTGTCGATGGAAGAGGCGCTGCCCGAGGTGTACCAGCAGCTCGCCGGCGTGTTCGACACGCTCGAAAAGCATTATCGCGACATGCAGGACATCGAGTTCACGGTCGAGCGTGGAAAGCTGTGGATGCTCCAGACGCGCTCGGGCAAGCGCACCGCGAAGGCCGCGCTCAAGATCGCGGTCGACATGGCGAACGAAGGCCTGATCACCCGCGAGGAAGCGATCGCGCGGGTCGAACCGCAAGCGCTCGACCAGTTGCTCCACCCGACGCTCGATCCCAAGGCGGCGCGCGACGTGCTGACGCGCGGCCTGCCCGCCAGCCCCGGTGCGGCGAGCGGCAAGGTCGTGTTCGACGCCGACACGGCGGAAAAGCGCGCGGCGGCGGGGGATGCGGTGATCCTGGTCCGCACCGAAACCAGCCCCGAGGACATTCATGGCATGCACGCGGCGCGTGGCATCCTGACCGCGCGCGGCGGGATGACCAGCCACGCCGCGGTGGTCGCGCGTGGCATGGGCCGCCCTTGCGTGTCGGGCGCGGGTTCGCTGTCGATCGATGCCAAGGCGAAGGTGATGCGCTGTGCCGGCCGCGAAGTGAACGAGGGCGACGTCATCACCATCGACGGCGCATCGGGCGAAGTGATGATCGGCGAAGTGCCGACCGTTCAGCCCGAGTTGGCGGGCGATTTCGGCACTTTGATGGGCTGGGCGGACGAGGTGCGCCGGTTGAAGGTGCGCGCCAATGCCGAAACGCCGCTCGACGCCCGGACGGCGCGAGAGTTCGGCGGGGAAGGGATCGGCCTCTGCCGCACCGAACACATGTTCTTCGACGCCGCACGGATCACCGCGGTGCGCCAGATGATCTTGGCCGAGGACGAGAACGGCCGGCGGGCGGCGCTCGACAAATTGCTGCCCGAACAGCGCAGCGATTTCGTCGAGATTTTCGAAGCGATGGCGGGGCTGCCGGTGACGATCCGGCTGCTCGACCCGCCCTTGCACGAATTCCTGCCCCACGAGGAGGCCGAGTTCGCCGAGGTCGCCGCCGCCGCCGGGGTCGAGGTCGATTATCTCAAGCGCCGTGCGGCCGAACTTCACGAATTCAACCCGATGCTCGGCCATCGCGGCTGCCGGCTCGGCGTCACATACCCCGAAATCTACGAGATGCAGGCGCGCGCGATCTTCGAGGCGGCGGTCAGCCTCGCCGACGCGCCGATCCCCGAAGTCATGATCCCGCTGGTCGCGACCCGGCGCGAATTGGAGCTGATGAAGGCGGTGGTCGACAAGGCGGCCGAGGCCGTGTTCGCCGAGACCGGCAAGCGCGTCGACTATCTGGTCGGCACGATGATCGAGCTGCCGCGCGCGGCCTTGCGCGCCGGGGAGATTGCCGAGGTCGGCGAATTCTTCTCCTTCGGCACCAACGATTTGACCCAGACCGCGCTCGGGGTCAGCCGCGACGATGCTGCGCGCTTTCTGCAAGTCTACGTCGATAAGGGGATTTACGCGAAGGATCCCTTCGTCAGCATCGATGTCGAGGGCGTCGGCGAGTTGATCGATATCGCCGCCGAACGCGGGCGCAAGACGCGTCCCGACATCAAGCTCGGCATTTGCGGCGAACATGGCGGCGACCCGGCGTCGATCGCGTTCTGCGAAAAGGTCGGGCTCGATTACGTCTCAGCCTCGCCATACCGCGTACCGATCGCGCGGCTGGCGGCGGCGCAGGCCGCGCTGGCCCGGCGAGCCTGACAGGGCCTTGACGGATTCGCTGGCGGGGGACACTCCTGACGCGATGAAGCGCTGGCCCCTCCTCCTCGCTATCCTGTCGCTCGGCGCGTGCAGCGGGCTGGGGCAGGACGGGCCGTCGCAGGAGGAAATATCCGACGCGCTCGCCCGCCGCGGCGAGAAGGTGCAGTCGACCGAACGTATCGCGTGCAAGGCGGCGCCGTCGCTGCCCGGCTATATCTGCGACTTCAAGACGACGGTCTGCTCGGCCTTCACCAGGCAATGCGGCAAGTCGCAGCAACGCACCGGTCGCTTCGTCCAGGTGACGGGCAGCTGGATGTATATGGGCGACACCAGCGATCCGAGCCGCGGCACTGTCCCGCCGCCCGAACCGATGCCGACCGATGCGCCGGTCGTTACCGATCTGGGCGGGACCGATACCAACACCGTCGCTGCGGCGCCGTCGCCGACGCCGAGCCCGAACCCGAGTGCGAGCGCCACGCCGACTCCGAAGCCGTCCCCAACGGCTACGCCGACGCCCAAGCCGAGCGCGACGCCCAGCCCGAAACCCACGCCGAGCCCGACGGCGAAACCAACCCCCAAGCCGACTCCCGCGGGGGTAAACAGCATCTGGCTCAGCGGCCGCTGGGGCGCGGGCGACGGCGACTGCACCGCGCGGCGCGCGGTCAAGTTCGGCGGCGGCGGCGGCTTTTACGGCAGGCGCGGCATCGGCCGCTGGGCCCTCAAGGGCAAGACGGTGACCGTGACCGGCCAATATTCGGATACGGACAAGCCGTTCGAACAGAAACTCGCCATCGAACGCACCGGCGACGATGCAATGATTATGGAAGGCAAGCGTTACCACCGCTGCCCGAATTGAGAGGGACGCCATGAAACCCTGGGCTCGATATCTGATTTGCGCGGTGGCCGG
>JAFEEZ010000128.1 GCA_018240825.1 Pseudomonadota bacterium
CGACGTCGCCGAATCGCTCATCCATTCTGACAAAAGTTAACGGGGGATTAAGGGAAATTGCAACATCATGATCGCCATTTTCCCATTTTGGGATCACTTATACTTGGGCCGTCGAACTAAAACGGCTGCGTAACGGTATTTACTATTTGACAGATGCCGCGGCGGCGCGCGGGCGTCTGTCCCGATCAGGCGGCTTTTCGCCGCTCGCAGAGATAGCCGATAACGTTCGCCAGCGTCGATTTCAGCTCGGCGCGCCCGACGACCATGTCGAGCATGCCGTGGTCGAGCAGATATTCGGCGCGCTGGAATCCTTCGGGCAGCTTTTCGCGGATCGTTTGTTCGATCACGCGCTGGCCCGCGAAGCCGATGAGCGCCCCCGGCTCGGCTATCTGGATGTCGCCGAGCATCGCATAGCTCGCGGTGACGCCCCCGGTGGTGGGGTCGGTCAGCACGACGATATAGGGCAGGCCGGCGTCGTGGAGCATCCCGATCGCCACGGTCGCGCGCGGCATCTGCATCAGGCTCAAAATGCCTTCCTGCATCCGCGCGCCGCCCGCTGCGGTGAAGATGATGTAGGGCGCCTGGCGTTCGATCGCTTCTTCGACGCCGCGCACGAACGCCTCGCCCACCGCAAGCCCCATCGATCCGCCCATGAACGCGAAGTCCTGAACCCCGACCACCGCTTTCCGGCCGTCGATCGTTCCGAACGCGTTGACCAACGCGTCGCTTTCGCCGGTCGCGGCGCGAGCGGCCCTGATGCGGTCGACATATTTTTTCTGGTCGCGGAACTTGAGCGGGTCCTCGGGCACCTTTGGCGCCGCCAATTGCTTCCAGCTGCCTTCGTCGAAAATCTGCGCAAACCGTTCGGCGGGACCGATCCGCTCGTGATGCCCGCAATTGGGACAGACGGAGAGGTTGTCCTCGAGCTCCTTGGCGAACACCATTTGCCCGCACCCCTTGCACTTGTGCCAGAGGTTGTCGGGGCCTTCCTTCTTCGGGATGACGTAGGACAGCGCGTTGCGGACGCTGGTGAGCCAGCTCATACGATTTCCTTCCTCGCGGCGCGCACGGCGCTCGACAGACTTTCGATATAGGCGCGAACGTGGCGCGGCGCATCCTCGCCGTGCTGGCCGACCAGCTCGACGATCGCCGAGCCCACCACCACGCCGTCGGCGACGCGTGCGATCGCGGCGGCCTGCTCCGGGGTGCGGACGCCGAACCCGACCGCGACGGGCAGGTCGGTCGCCGCTTTCAGGCGCGCGACGGCATCCTCGATCGAGGCCTGCGCCGCCTGCTGCTTGCCGGTGATCCCGGCGACCGACACGTAATAGAGAAACCCGCTCGCGCCATCGAGGACGCGGGGCAGCCGCGCGGCGTCGGTGGTCGGGGTGGCGAGGCGGATATTGGCGATCTCCGCCGCGCGCAGCGCGTCGCCGAGGCTGTCATCCTCCTCGGCGGGGATATCGACGCAGATCACGCCGTCGACCCCCGCGTCGCGCGCGGCTTGGGCGAACCATTCCGGCCCGCGCCGAGTCATCGGGTTGGCATAGCCCATCAGCACCAGCGGCACGTCCGGATGGCGCGCGCGGAAATCACGGGCTAGGGCGAGGATGTCGGCGGTGGTCGTACCCGCGGCGAGGCTACGCAGGTTTGCCTGTTGAATCGCCGGCCCGTCGGCCATCGGATCGGTGAACGGCATGCCGAGTTCGATCAAGTCCGCACCACCCGCGACGAGTGCGTCGAGGACCGCAGCGGTCGGTCCGTCGCCGGCGGTGATGAAGGCGACGAGGGCGGGGTGGCCCTTGGCGAAGGCGGCGGAGAGGCGATTGCTCACAAACCTTCTCCCCTTGTGGGAGAAGGATACCGCAGCTTGGCAGCTTGCTGCCTAGCGAAGGTTGGATGAGGGGTAAGCGCTCGCTGGCGAGTGCGCGGCGCAAGAGCGCCGCCACCCCTCACCCAGCTCCGACTAGGGCCGCGTGAAGAACGCGACCCAAGTCTGCGCAACCCTCTCCCACAAGGGGAGAGGGAGGGAGGGAGCAGCCTCATATCGCCACCCCCAGCGCTTCGGCGACGGTGAAGATGTCCTTGTCGCCGCGGCCGGAGACGTTGACGACGATGATCTGGTCTTCGCCCATTTCCCGTGCCTTGGTCTCCAACGCTGCCAGCGCGTGCGAGCTTTCGAGCGCGGGGATGATGCCTTCGAGCTTGCAGCACAGTTGGAACGCGTCGAGCGCCTGGCGGTCGGTGATCGGCACGTAATCGACGCGGCCGCTTTCGTGCAGCCAGCTATGTTCCGGCCCGATCCCCGGATAGTCGAGCCCCGCCGAAATCGAGTGCGCCTCGGTGATCTGGCCGTCCTCGTCCTGCAGCAGGTAGGTCTTGTTGCCGTGCAGGATGCCCGGCGCGCCACCCATCAGGCTGGCGGCGTGCTGGCCGGTTTCGATGCCGTGCCCGGCCGCTTCGACGCCGACCATCTTCACGTCGGGGTCGTCGAGGAACGGGTGGAACATCCCGATCGCGTTCGATCCGCCGCCGACCGCGGCGATCAGCAGGTCGGGCAGGCGCCCCTCCGCCTTCATGATCTGCGCGCGCGTCTCGGTGCCGATGACGCTCTGAAAATCGCGGACCAGTTCGGGATAGGGGTGCGGGCCCGCCGCGGTGCCGATGATGTAGAAGGTGTCGTGGACGTTCGCGACCCAGTCGCGCAGCGCCTCGTTCATCGCATCCTTCAGCGTCTCCGCGCCCGCCGTCACCGGCTGCACCTCCGCGCCGAGCAATTTCATGCGGAACACGTTGGGCTTCTGCCGCTCGACGTCCTTCGCGCCCATGAAGATCGTGCAGGGCAGCCCGAACCGCGCCGCGACGGTCGCGGTGGCGACGCCATGCTGGCCGGCGCCGGTCTCGGCGATGATCCGCGTCTTGCCCATTTGGCGCGCAAGCAGAATCTGGCCGATGCAATTGTTGATCTTGTGCGCGCCGGTGTGATTGAGCTCCTCGCGCTTGAAATAGATCTTGGCGCCGCCGTAATGCGCGGTCAGCCGCTCGGCGAAATAGAGCGGGCTGGGGCGGCCGACATAGTTCGCCATCAAGTCGTCGAACTCGGCCTGGAATGCCGGATCGGCCTTCGCCGCGCGATATTCGCGCTCGAGGTCGAGGATCAGCGGCATCAGCGTCTCGGCGACATAGCGCCCGCCGAACTGCCCGAAATGCCCGCGTTCGTCAGGCTGAGCGCGATAGGAATTGGGGGCGGTCATGACACGAGTCCCTTAGCCGTTCGCTTCGAGCGAAGTCGAGAAGCGTTTCCGGCGGCGAGCGTGCCTCGACTTCGCTCGACACGAACGGGTTAGAATGACGCGACAGCGCGCAGGAACGCGGCGATCTTGTCGACATCCTTGACGCCCGGCGCGGTCTCGACGCCGGAGGAGACATCGACGAGCCGAGCGCCGGTCCGCCGGATCGCTTCGCTGACATTGTCCGCGGTCAGCCCGCCCGACAGCGCCCAGGGCAGCGGGTGGTCGAACCCGTCGAGCAGCCCCCAATCGAACCGCACGCCCATCCCGCCGGGCAAAGCGCCGTCCGGCGTCTTGGCGTCATACAGGATTTTATCGGCCGCCTGCCGGTAGTTAGCGGCGGCATCGAGGTCGGCGCGGGCCTTGACCGCGACGGCGACCCACGTCTCGCATCCACTATGCTGCTTCAGTGCGGCGGTGCGTCCCGGCGTCACATTGTGCAGCTGGATCGCATCGAGCGCGCCGCTTTCCACCGCCTGATCGATCAGCGCGTTGCACGGATCGACGAACACCCCGACCTTGACGACGCGCCCCGGCACGCGCGCCGCCAGCACCCGGACCGCGTCGAACGACACCGCGCGCGGGGAGGGCGGGTAAAACACGAACCCGACATGGCTCGCTCCGCCCATGATCGCGGCGTCGAGCGTTTGGGGCGTGGAGAGGCCGCAAATCTTGGCGGTGACGCGGGGCATGGCGTGGCTATAGACGTGCGCTATCGGTTATGGCCACGGCGCGTTTTCTGTCGACTGGTCAAATTGTGTCCCCGCGAAGGCGGGCCCCAGACTGGGCTCCCGCCTATGCGGGAGCACATTGCCATCACCGACTAGAGCGTCGCGCCGATCTCGCGCGCCGCCATGTCCGGGTCTTCCGCTCCCGTGATCGGCCGCCCGACCACCAGAATCGACGCACCCGCGTCGAGCGCCGCGCGTGGCGTCACCACGCGTTTCTGGTCGCCGATATGGCCGTTCGCCGGCCGCACACCCGGGACGACGAAGAAGCCCTTGGGCCAGTGCTTGTGCGCCGCCCTGACCTCGTCGCCCGAGCAGACGATGCCGTCGAGCCCAGCGTCCATCGCCAAGTCGGTCAGGCGCAGCACCTGATCGTGCGCGCTGCTCTCGATCCCGGTCGAGCGTAGGTCGTTCTCGTCGAGGCTGGTCAGCATGGTCACCGCCACGACCTTGGTGTCGATCGGCGCCGCCGCCTTGGCGTCTTCAAGCATCGCGCGCCCGCCTGCGCCGTGGACGGTCAGGACCGCGGGTTCGAGCCCGCGCAGGGCTTGCACCGCCTTGCCGACCGTGTTGGGGATGTCGTGGAGCTTGAGGTCGAGAAATATCGGCAGCCCAAGTTCGTGCATCTCCAGCACGCCATGCCGCCCGTTCGCCATGAAGAATTCGAGGCCGAGCTTGATCCCGCCGACATGGTGGCGGACGCGGTTGGCGATGGCCTTGGCGCGGTTGATGTCGGGCGTGTCGAGCGCGATGTAGATCCGGCTGGTCATGGCGCAAGCGGGAGCGTCGGCTGGGCGGGATTTCCGGTCGCGCCGGGGCCGGGATTGGTCGTCATCGGCGGCACCGGTACCGGGTCGGCGGCGATCGCGACCGGCGCGGGCTTGAGGTCGGCGATGACTCGCTCGGCGGTGTTGAGCCGCTGCGCCAGCCGCCAGCGCTGTGTGCGGAAATAGAGCCAGGTCGGCAGCCAGCCGGCGAGGAAGGTCAGCAGCATCAGGAAGGGCAGGTTCACCTCGGCGACCAAGCCGCCCCACAGATTGATCGTCACCCAGGTCCAGTTGCCGAAGGTGAAAATCGCCGCGACGAAGGCGAGGAGGCACCAGAGCAGGATCTTGAGGAACTGCATATCAGAGAGGCTAGCCCGCCCGTCCGGCTTTGACCAGCCTCAGCCCACTTCCTTGCGCAATGCCTCGATCAGTCCGGGCACCGCGCCCAGCCGAACCTCTTCCTCATCGAGGATCGCGTGGAACGCCTGGCGCTTGATCGCGGCCACCCGCCCCGGTTTCATCCGCGCGCGCGGCGGCAGGGCGGAGACGACGATGTCGATCATCCGCTCGGCGCCGTGGAGGCGACCCCACAGATAGTCGTTCTCGCGATAGGCGCGGCTGAAGAACGCGCCGAAATCGTTGAACTGAATGCCCTTCAGCGTCGCCTCCGCGCCGCCCTGGCGGATCGAACTCGCATCGCCGGGCGAGATACGGTCGACCTTGATCGGATCGAACTCGTCGAGCCCTTCGCCCTGGAGCAGCGGCAGCGTCGCAACGTCGAAAAAGGGGAAACCGAGATAGGCGAGCAGCAGCGGGCGCTTGAGGTTCTTGCTCATCCCCTCGAATGCGGCGGCCATCTTGATATCGGTTTCGTCGTCGAGTCCGCGCAAATTGAGCGACTCGGCGAGCGCTTCGAGCGCGGGCTGTGCGTCGCCGCGCATTGACCGGACGATGCGGCGCAGCCTGGCGTGGGCGTCGGTGCGCTTTGCCTCGAGATAGCCGGCCAGAGCGTCGTAGATCGCCTCGCGCGCGGCGGCGAGTTCGGCCTCGCTCAGTTCGTCCTCGAGTTCGGCCAGCCGGCGCGCGACGAGCCGCAGCCGCCGGATGCGAAAGCCGAGGTCGAACGAGCGCAGGAACAGGATCGCCGCGGGGCTCGCCTTGCCGGCAAAGGTCAACCCCCCGTCCATCGCCTGGACCGCTTCTTCGACGGCGTGGCGAATACGGTGAAGCCGTTCCGGCGCGAGTTCGCCGCCGACCGAATGGAGCAAATTGGCGATCAGGTCGACAACGCCCGCGACCTTCAGGTGGCCATAAGCGGCGTAACCGAAGCCGGATTTCGCGGCGGCCGCGTTCTGCGCCTTGGCGCGCCACGCGCCCAGGCGCGCGGGCGTCGGGGAATCGAGGAACAGGGTGTAGCCGAACAACGACTCGATCTGCGCCTCCACTTCGGGGCGGATCGAGCGGGTGATCGCGCGCATCCGGTCGATGCGCTCGCTGCGGTCGCGGATCGCCTCCAGATTGTCGCGGATCGGTTGCTGGCGGGGAATTTCGGAGATCGCGCCGATGATCGTCTGGAAAAAGCCGGGCGTCGCCGCCGCGGTCGCCCCGAACTGGAAACTCGCGCCGGGAGAAGGGTCGATATAGACGAACCGCCGGTCGACCTCGCGCTTGGCGGGGCGTTCGCGCAGGGCGTCCATCGCCGGGCGGAACGGCGCATTGACCAGCACCGATCCGTCGATCAGCACGGCGCTTTCGGCCGCGTTGACTGCCGATTGGCGCGGCAGCGCGCGTTCGAGGAATTCGGTACGGGTCGGCCAGGCGAGGCTACGCTGATCGAGCACGCGGTCGAGCTCGCCGACCGAAAAGGGCGGGAAGGCGCCCGGGAAGCTTGACGTCGCGCGTGCGGCGAAGGTCAGTTCGGCCGGGTCGGCGAACGCGCCGGCGCCATGGTCGCTGAACGGGATGATCAACCGGTGCTCGGTTTCCACCACCTCGGCGGGCGAGTGGAGCTCGAGGCGCTCCGGATGCCCGCGGAAATCGGTGACGGTGACGAACAGGTCGAGCGGCTGGCCGTTCGGCAGCAGCCGCCCGTCACCGCCGGCGGCGTGCATCGCTTCCAGTGCGTCGATGATCAGGTTGACGAAACGCTCGCCCCCGAACGGTGGCTCGAACCAGCGCGACCGGACGAAGTGCGCGAGCTTCGCCTTCACTTCGGCGCGCGCGCCCGCCTCGACCAGTTCGTCGATCTGCGCCGCGCCGCGTTTCTGCGCCATCCACGCGATCGGCAGCGCCCATTGCTTGGTCCAGATGTGCCGCGGCGCCTGATCGGGGTCGATCAGCGCCTCGATATCGGCCGAATCGAGCCATAACTGAGTCAGCGGCTCGAGGCTTTGCCCGGTGGCGATCGCCTGGCTCAGGAACACGCCGTTGATCCCGCCCGCGCTCGCCCCGGCGATAATGTCGGGCAGCACGCGCAGCCGAAGGCCGGCCTCGTCGGCGATCTCGCCAAGCAAGTCATGATAGACGCGCTCGGTCGGGTGCAACGCTCGTGGCTCATCGGCGTGAAACGCGCGGGAGGCGCGGGCGAGCCGCCAGATCTCCTTGGTGATGCCGTGCATGTACACCGCCAGGCTGATCCCGCCGTAGCAGATCAGCGCCATGCGCAATTCCTTCTCGCGCTTCATGCCGGCTCGATCCGCGCCCAGATGGGAAGGTGATCGGATGCGGCGCGCGACGCTGGTGAATGATGCACGCCGCAGTCGGTGATCCTGAACTCCGGCGACGTCATGATCCGGTCAAGCCTGCCCACCGGCCGCCGCGCGTGAAAGCTTGGCCCGGTCGCCGCGATCGTAAAGCGCTGCGCGAAATCCTTGAGGCATCCCGAATGCCGCGTCCATTCGTTAAGGTCGCCCATCATCACCGTCGGCAATCGCTCGGCGCTGGCGTCGAGATGCGCCAGGATCGCATCGGCCTGGCGACGCCGCATCAGCCCCGACAAATCGAGGTGCATGCCGACTATCCGCACACGTTCGCCGTTAATGCGCAGGTCCGCCGTCACCGCCCCGCGCGGCTCGAGCGTCGGGAGATGGATCGGCTCGCAATCGGCGATATGCGCGTCCTTGCGCACCAGCAGCACGTTGCCGTGCCATCCGGCCGAATGCTCGCGCTCGCCGAACGGGACGGCTTTCCATGGTGAATGCGCTTCGAGATGATGCGGCGCCAGTATGGCCGCGCGGCGCCCGAACCGGCGATCGGCCTCCTGCAAGGCGATCACGTCGGCGTCGATTTCGCGGAGCACATGGAGGATGCGGTCGGGGCTGCGGATGCGATCAGTGCCGATCCCCTTGCGGATGTTATAGCTCGCGACCTTGATCATGGGTCCAGCGTAACGCCTCCGCCTCGTGGGAGTTGCCTAAGCCGAGTAAGGAGGCGGGGCAATGACCGACTCATCGATCGCCGACGTCGCCCGCGTGCGCGGCCTGTTGATCGCCGCCGCGCGGGAGGGGCGGGCGGTGAGTTATTCGGAACTGCTCGGCGCGCTCGGCCATCGCTTCACCCGGCCGAAGATGCGCGCGGTGTGCAAGACGCTGGAGGCGATCGACGAAGCGGCGATCGCGGCGGGCGAACCCGAGCTGGCGGTGCTGGTGGTGCGCGAATCGGATCGGCTGCCGGGGCAGGGCTGGTGGGCCGGCGCGCGGGCGTTCGTGCTGGGCTATGATGGGCCATGGACGGGTCCGCGCGCGATGGCGCTCGTGCGCGAGCAGCAGCAACTGGCGTTTGATTACTGGCGGGAGCGGTAGCGCCGAAAACGGTGCCAGCGGCGTTTGACCATGTGTCGAGATCGGAGCAATTTACTGTCAGGGGGACGACAATGCGCTGTCATATTGTACTTTTAGGGCTAATCCTCGCGTCGGCGAGCGGGTGCGACAAAACGGAAACGAACCCTGACCCTGCTGCGGCCTCAAATACCTTCGACAGCTTTGACAATCTCACCGAGGAGGATTCCGCGGCACCCACGCCGAACTATTCAGAGCGCGAGGGCGATCGCTATTTCTACGTTTCGGCGGTTTCGGAAGAGGATCAAAAAAAGGGCGTCGCTGTCGGAAGCGTGTCTCAGTATCGGTATCTCGGCAGCTCAAACGGCGTCGTCGAGCTTCAAGAAGTGACCGAGAGCGGGCAGATCATTTCGACCATTGAATGCAGGACTCCGTGTCGCGTCCTGAAGATTACGACTGGAGGAACGGTAGCTCGCATGCCTTACAACCCGCAATCGATTGCAGGTTCGGCGATGGAAGATGCGATCAATGGCTTCTTGACCCCGGCGAAAGGCGCAAAGAATGAAAAGGAAGTGTTGTCCGCGCTCCCGGCCAACTTCGTTGGAACCTGGAACGAAGAACTGGCCGATTGTGGCACCGGCAACAACGACACTGCGATGGTTGTGAAACCCGATTCCATCCGGTTTTACGAGAGCACTGCGACGGTCGAGCGCGTTACGATGCAAGGTCGAGCCGCAATGGTGTCGGCAATCCTTTCCGGCGAAGGCGCATCTGAGAAGACCACTATCCGAATGACAATTAGTGCCGACGGAGAAGGGCTCACGATTGGCGGCTTGACTCGCCTGCGCTGCCCTGCGGAATAATCGCCGCTGCAAAAAGCTGGTGCCGGTTGCAGGAATCGAACCCGCGACCTTCGGTTTACAAAACCGCTGCTCTACCAGCTGAGCTAAACCGGCACGCGCGCTCCCATGCGTCAAGCGACGCCGAAGGTCCAGCCTTCGGTTCGGGCGATCTCGTCGGTCAGCCCTGTCGGCGACCACAATTCGGGCCGCCCGACGTTGGCGCGCAGCCAGGCGGAGGCGAGGATCGCGTCGGTCGAGTGGTCGTCGTAGCGGGAGAGCGGAGTGTGCGCTTTCGATCCTAACGCCGCCATAGCCTCATCGAGCGCTTCCGGCGTACGCAGCTTGCTCAATCCCTTGCGCAATCCAGCCGCCCGCGCCGCGATCGCCGTATAGATTTCGACGATCAGCATGCCCGATCGCGGTGCCGGATCGAATGGCCACACCGGCACGCGGCCGTCGAGGTGATGCAGCAAGCGCATCCCCGCGAAGCTCGCCTTGGCGACCTGTGCCGCGCCGATCGCATCGTACACCGTCGTCGCCTTGCCGAACCCCGTTTCGTTGTGGATCGCTTCCGCACGGCGGAAGTGAAGGAACTTCGCCTTCTCGCCATCCGCCGCGCCAAGGTAGAAATGCACGCCGCGCCGGCTGTCGAGGAACGACGCCGCGCCAAGGTCCTCGTCCGGGCTGTTGGCGTCGACATAGGCCCAGAATGCTTTGGCGCCGGTTTGTGTGCTTTCGCCGGGCAGATAGGCCCCGCGTTCGAGGAACGGCGCGCAGAAGCTCATGTCGAACCCGACCAGCATCGGCTCGGCGCGGTGCGCGAGCAGCCAGTCGAGGATCGCGGTGCGCGACCACACGCCGCCGGGCGGATCGACCAGCACGGGCGCGGCGTCACCGGCCTCAGATACCGCCAGCGCGATGCCCCTGTGCCGGCTGCCCTTCGCGCCCGACCAGTCGATCGCCCCGAATCGCGTGAAATGATCAGGGACGCTCGCGACCATGCGCCGCCCGCTGTTTCAAGGACGCACGGTCCCACCACGCGCGTTCGATCAATGCTTTCAGCCGTTCGGGGTCGACGCGATCCGCATGGACCAGCACAATCGGCCAGCCGGAATATTGGGGCGTCTGCCAGAACGTGCCGGGATCGCTTTCTATAAGATATTCGATCTCCTCCCGCGTGGCGCGCAACGCGATGCTGCCAGGCGTCCGGCCCGGTGCGACGATTTGTTTCCCGCGCACCACCGGCGCGAGCGCACCTTTTGCGACGACCTTCATCGACACGCCGGGCAGGGCGCACATAAACGACACGATCTCGTCCCAATCCATCACTTCTTTTTGCGCGGCTTGACCGGCTTCTTCGCCGCGGTCCAGTCGTGCGAGCGCTCGATCATCGTCTTGACGCGTTCGGGATCGGCGCTGCCGTAGCGCACCAGCACGCCTTCCCAGCCGACATAATGCGGGGTCTGCCAGAAGGTGTCGGGATCGGTTTCCTTGAGCATCTCGATCGTGTCGAGGTCGAGTGCTATGCCGAACGAGGTGTCTGCTTCGTGGCTCGGGAAGACGAACGAGCGGCCGTTGGCGGCGATCCTGACTGAGGGTTTGCCGTAGCTGGCGCCGCGCTCGGCGCCGGGCAGCGTCAGCGCATAGGCGACGGCTTCGTCCCAATCATGCATCGCGCTTCCTGAGGCTTTCCCAATAATCGAGCCGCTCCCGAATGCGCTTCTCGAACCCGCGATCGGTCGGCGTATAGAACGTCTGCGGGGCCATTTCTTCCGGCCAGTAATTGTCGCCCGAAAAGCCGTGCTCGGTGTCGGGGTCGTACGTGTAGCCCTTGCCGTAACCGATATCCTTCATCAGCCTGGTCGGCGCGTTGAGGATGTTCTGCGGCGGCATCAGCGAGCCGGTTTCCCTCGCCGATTTCCACGCCGCGCCCATCGCCCTGTAGCTCGACACCGATTTGGGCGCGGTGGCGAGGTACAGGCACGCCTGGACCAATGCGAGTTCGCCTTCGGGCGAGCCGAGGAACTCGTACGTGTCCTTCGCGGCCAGGCATTGGACGACGGCGTGCGGGTCGGCGAGTCCGATATCCTCGATCGCCATCCGCACCAGCCGGCGCAGCACGTAGAGCGGTTCCTCGCCCGCGGTCAGCATCCGTGCAAGGTAATAGAGCGCCGCCTGCGGATCGCTGCCACGCACCGCTTTGTGCAAAGCGCTGATGAGGTTGTAATGTCCCTCGCGATCCTTGTCGTACACCGCGACGCGGCGTTGCTGGAATGCTGAAAGCCCGGCGGAGTCGAGCGGTTCGGGCAGTTCGACCGAGAACAGGGTCTCGGCCTGGTTGAGCAGGAACCGCCCGTCGCCGTCGGCGCTCGCTACCATCGCATCGCGCGCCTCGGGCGTGAGGGGGAGGGGGCGGCCTTCCAACTCCTCGGCGCGGTCGAGCAGTTTGGACAAGGCGGCATGGCCGAGCCGGTGGAGGATCAGCACCTGCGCGCGGCTTAGCACCGCGGCGTTGAGTTCGAAGCTGGGGTTTTCGGTCGTCGCGCCTACGAGCGTGACGGTGCCGTCCTCGACATAGGGCAGGAAGCCGTCCTGCTGCGCGCGGTTGAAACGGTGAATCTCGTCCACGAACAACAAGGTGCGCTTGCCGATGCGGGCATGATCGCGCGCTTCGGCGAACGCCTTCTTGAGGTCGGCGACGCCGGAAAACACCGCGCTGATCGCGACAAACCGCAACCCGACCGCGTCGGCGAGCAATCGCGCAATCGTCGTCTTGCCGGTGCCGGGCGGTCCCCAGAGGATCATCGACGACAATTTGCCCGCCGCAACCATCCGCCCGATCGCGCCGTCTGGGCCCGTCAGATGTTCCTGGCCAACGACGTCCTCCAATCGGCGCGGACGCAGCCTGTCGGCGAGCGGCGCATTCTCGTGGAGCGTGTCGGGAGCGGCTTCAGGTTCGAAACCGGCGAAGAGGTCGGCCATGCTGGGAAGATAGGCTGTCCGGGTCGCAATTCCCACCCGTCATCCCCGGGACAAAGCCGCATGACGACTTTGAAAATCTCCCAAGATATATCTTGACGCCGGCCGAAATGCGATATATCTTAGTTCTATCGTAGATACAGGAAGGATTTCCAAGAATGTTCGTATATTTTGAAAATGGCGGTCGCGGGTGCCACCCGGGCATGCGCCGCGCGATGCGCGGCCATTGGGGGCATCACGCCCGCCACTGGGGCGGTCGAGGCGGACGCGGGGAGGGCCGACAGCGCCGCATGTTCGATGGCGGCGAGCTCCGCCTCGTCCTGCTCAAGCTGATCGCCGACGAGCCGCGCCACGGCTACGACCTGATCCGCGAAATCGAGAGCCTGACCGGCGGCGCCTATGCGCCGAGCCCCGGCGTCGTCTATCCGACGCTGACCCTGCTCGACGATATGGGCTTGATCGCGCAGCAGCAGAGCGAGGGCGCCAAGAAAGCGTTCGCGGTCACCAACGCCGGCATCGCGGAGCTCGACGCCAACAAGGAGCTGGTCGACACGCTGATCGCGCGCCTGACTGCCTTGGGCGAAGAGCGCGAAAAGACCAACTCCACCTCGGTCCGCCGCGCGATGGGCAATCTGCGCGAGGTACTGGTCAACCGGCTGCGGTCGGGCGATATCGATGACGAGACGCTCCACGAGGTCGTCGCGCTGATCGACGAAGCCGCGCAGAAGATCGAGCGGCTCTAAACTAAATCCCCTCTCTCATTGGGGCGAGGGGAAGGCGCGCTAGCGCCGCGGGGTGAGGACTAGGTGCGACCCGCCAGCGATTCGCACCTAGCCCTCACCCTTCCGCCGCGGCTCCCTCTCTCTCTCCCCGATGGGAGAGGGATTTGAACGAATCCCCATGACGATTTCCTCGACCACCAGCGTCCCGACCGCGAGCGCTCGCAAATACCTCCAGCAGTTGTGCAAGCATTGGCAGCACAACCTGACCGTTGAATTCACCCCCGACCACGGCGCCGTCGTCTTCCCGAAGGACGCGCGCGGCGCCGATTGGCCGGGCGATGCGCTGGTGACGTTCGATGCCGGCACGGACGTGCCGAAGGTACGGATCGACGCAAGCGCCGACGGCCAGCTCGACGCGCTCAAGGGCGCCGTCGCCCGCCATCTCGACCGCTTCGCCTTCCGCGAAGCGCAGCTGATCTTCGACTGGCGCTAGGCGTACCGTTCCGCGGTCGCGTGGATCAGCGCGATCATGTTGGGAATGCCTTGCGTCCGGTTCGAGCTGAGCTGGTTCTTGAGATCGAACGGCGCCAGCGCGGCGTCGATATCGGTCGCGAGGATGTCGGCGGGTTGGCGATCCTGCACCGCGGTCAGCACGAGCGCGATGATGCCCTTGGTGATCGCGGCGTTGCTGTCGGCGAGGAAGTGGAGGGTCCCGTCGTCGCGGCGGGTTGGATAGACCCAGACCGATGCCGAGCAGCCGCGGACCAGAGTGGCGTCGGTCTTGAGCGGTTCCGGCATGTCCTCGAGGCCGCGGCCGAGGTCGATCAGCAGGCGGTAACGGTCGTCGGCGTCGAGGAATTCATATTCGTCTTGCAGGTCGGCGAGGTCGCGCATGGCGGCGCTATAACGCGCCGTGTCCGCTCGCCTAGCCCCTCTCCTTCAGGAGAGGGGCAAGAAGTCAGAGATCCACCCCCGACGCGATCGCTTCGAGCTTGCGGATGCGCTCCTTGAGGTCGGCGATCTCGATCCGGGCGCTGGCGTTGGGCAGGCTGGGGGCCCCGGCCTGGGCGTGCTCGCCGAACGCGGTCAATTCGCGTTCCTTGAGCGCCAGCCAGCCGCGCCACCCGGCAAGCGCGGCCATGCAGACCATGCCGAGTCCGGCGAGACTCGCGCCGGCCATCGCGAGGTAGAGGTTGGGGTCGGTCATGACAGACGTCTCCGTTTCGAAAGGGGGACCGCGTCAGCGGTCGGTGTCGCGCAGCTTCTCGATTTCGCGGTCGAGGTTGCTGCTGGCGTTGGTGTCGTTGATTACGCGCTCGAGGACGGCGATGCGTTCCTTGAGGCCGCGAATGTCCTCGCGCAGTTGCTTGTTCTCCGCTGCGGTAGCGTCGGCGCGCAAGCTGAACTCATTGCCCTGGTTGTCGCGGCCGACGCCCATCCGCGCGCGGATGATGCTGCCGATCGTGACGATGGCGACGATCGCGATTACCATTTCAAAGGGGTTCATGGGGAGATTCCCTTTCGCTTCTTGTCGTTATTCGGCGGGCTGGATCTGCGCGTCGCGCATCGCCGCGCGGCGGGGGCGATCGACCCGTTCGGTCAGCCACACCGCGATGCCCGTGGGGATCGCGATGATGATCGTGAAGATGACCAGAAACATGTGCTCTTTCCTCAGTTGAGCGGCGCGGGTTCGTCGCGCAGCTTTTCGATTTCTTCCGCAACATCGATGCCGCGGTCGGTGACGATGCGTTCCAGAACCCGCATCCGTTGTTCGAGCCGTTCGGTCTGCGCGGCATATTGCGCGGCCTTTTCGGCGACCTTGTCGGCCTGGAGCTCGAGCTGGCGCTGGCGGTAGGCGAACCAGGGCTTGACGAAGACGCCGCCGATGATCGCGGCGAGCCCGCAGCTGATGCCCAGGATCGGGATGATGAGTGGACTCATGGTCGTTCCTTCCTTCAGTCGCGGCTGCGCAGGTCTTCGATCTCGCGGCTGACGCGCTCGGCGGGATCGGTGGCGATCCGCTCCAACACCCGCAGCCGCTCCTCGAGCCGGCCGATCTGGCCGGTCAGGCGCTCATTCTCGCTCGACAGCAGTTCGATCTTGCGCTGCGCCTCGATGTCGCCGTCTTCGGCGCCGCCGCGCAGGCGGTTGCGGCGGTGGCTGCGATCTTCCAGCGGATAGCCGTGCTTGGCCCGGATCGACATCTTTATGATGCCGCCGAAGATGCCCATCGCGATGATCGCCAGGACGAAGAGTTGACCGTGATCCACGTATTTTCTCCCTGATCGGCCGCGGCTCAGCGCAGGCTGTCGATTTCGTCGGCCAGCCGGCTGTTGCGGCTGGTGTAGAGCGTCTCGATGTCGGCGAGCCGGCGGTCGAGATCGCGGAACTTGGAGCGCACCTCGGCGGTCGACCGCGACGGGTTGGTGCGCACGCCCTGCCAGAACTTCGCGTCCTCCGCGTCCTCGTACAGGCCGAACGGCTTGCACGGGGCGACCCACGCGGTGATGAAGTAAGCGGGGATGACCCAGCCCGAAGTGATCAGCGCGAGGACCACGGTGCCGACGCGAACCATCGTCACGTCGATGCCGGTGTAATCGGCGATCCCGGCGCAGACCCCGAGGAACTTCTTGTTCTGCTTGTCGATGTAGAATTTGGTGCGGCTGGCGGACATTTCAGTTCCTCCGGGTGATAAGGTCGGTGGGATCGTTGGCGAGCGGCATGCTCGTCTTCCAATCGGGGTGGTCGGCGGCGACGATGCGTTCGACCGTGGACACGCGATCTTCGAGGCGGCGTGCGAGCGAGTAGAGCTCATCGAGCAGCTTCTCGTCCTCGTTGGTGATCTTGGGCGCCTGCTTCCACTTGGTGACGTAGTGGAAGATCAACCAGGGCAATCCGATGAACAGGATGCCGACGACGAAGACCGGGACGATGATCTCATCCATCTTAAGACCCCTTCTTCATGCGCGCCTTGAGCGCTTCGAGTTCGGCGTCGACCTTCTCCGCGGCTTTCAGTTCGGCCATCTCTTCCTCCAGCGTCTTGGGCGCTGAGCCCAGACCGGCGGCTTCGGCGCGACCTTCGGCGAGATCGACATGGCGTTCGAGAATGTCGAAGCGCGAGAAGGCGTCCTGCGTGCGGCTGGCCGAATAGACCTCGCGCAGCTTGAAGCGGTTGTTGGCGCTTTCCAGCCGGGTCGCGATCGAACTCTGGCGGTTGCGCGCCTCGCTCAGCTTCTTCTGCAGCTTGGCGATGTCTTCCTCGGACCCGCGCAAAGCCTCGTCGAGCACGGTGACCTGGCTGGTCAGTTCGGCGATCATGTCGGTCGCCTTCTGGCGTTCGACCAACGCCGCCTTGGCGAGATCCTCGCGATCCTTCGACAGCGCCAGTTCGGCCTTCTCGGTCCAGCTTTCCTCGAGCTGGCTGAGCTTCGTCATATGACGCCGCATCTCCTTCTGGTCGGCGATGGTGCGCGCGGCGGAGGCGCGAACCTCGACCAGCGTTTCTTCCATCTCCAGGATGATCATGCGGATCATCTTCGCCGGGTCTTCCGCCTTATCGAGAAGGTCGGTGAAGTTGGCGGCGATGATGTCGCGGGTTCGCGAAAAAATGCCCATGTTGAAGTTACTCCTCGGAATTTACGCTTTACTCGGTGGGGCGCCGGGGCGGGCGCAAGGGGGAAACCCGCCCCGGCGGAGTGCGCCCGTCAAAGTAATACCTTTGACGGGCGCCGGTGGCCGTTACGCCCGGAGGGCGGCGGCGACCTGA
Organism: Pseudomonadota bacterium; assembly: GCA_018240825.1. Taxonomy (GTDB): domain Bacteria; phylum Pseudomonadota; class Alphaproteobacteria; order Sphingomonadales; family Sphingomonadaceae; genus Sphingomonas. Next base: position 16,871 of record JAFEEZ010000128.1, read on the forward strand.
TGGGGTTGAGCCTGGGCAAGACCGGGGCCGAGCGCCGCCATCATCAGCGACGAACCGCATACCAGAGTGCTGACGACCACCACGACAGTGCGGCCGAGACCGTTCGAAAAAGTGTTCATTGTCCTTACTCCCTAGAATTCATCTGCGCCGTTGCGCGGCGTTGCCCGATTGATTGCAGCTAGCGTGCCAAGTGCGAAAAACGGCGGAAATCCGGGATTCTCGTGCAATTTGCCGCGCAACTTGGCGCATTCCGCTTGCGAACGGTTGGGAAAATGCGCCACATATTGGGCCATGGAGCGAACGACCCAGGTCATTGGCCAATCGGGCCCATTTCTCGACGCGCTGGAACGCGCCAGCCGCGCGGCCGCGCTCGACCGCCCGGTGCTGGTGATCGGCGAACGCGGCACCGGCAAGGAGCTCGTCGCCGAGCGCCTTCATCGCCTCAGCCCGCGCTGGGACCAGCCGTTGATTGTCATGAATTGCGCGGCGCTGCCCGAAACGCTGATCGAAGCCGAA
>JAFEEZ010000129.1 GCA_018240825.1 Pseudomonadota bacterium
CGGCGCGCGCCGCCACGAACCTGAAGTAGACCGTCGACTTCTCCGGCGGACGCAGCCCCAGCTCTTCGCATCGCGCGACGACAGAGCGGTGCACGCTCAGCGAGCTGACGTCGGGTCCCATCGCTGAGATCGTGTCAGAGACGACCTGCTCGGTCTCCGCCGACAGAGCCGGGCTCCTGCGCTTGGGCGTCTTGGCGGGCGTCGATCCGCCCGGGAGGGCGGCGGGGTCGCGTGCGAGCACCCAGCCGCGATGCAGGCGCCGGAACGCGTCGACGCTCATGCCGATCGACTCGGCCGCTGCCTTCTCGTCCTCGCGGGTCGGCTTCTCGATCGTGAGGTAAGCGCGCAGTGCGGCGATCCTGGCCCGGATCAGCGGTCGCCTCGACGGGTTCACGCCGGTCAGGTCGGGATCCTTCGTGGCCGAAACCGCTGCGGCCCGGTCGGCGTCGGTTGGCTTCGTCCGCGCGCCGGTTAGAAGCGCGGGGTCGGCGTGGTGGCGCCATAGGCGCGCCAAGCGGTAGAGGGCGTCGACCGACAGCCCGAGCTCGATCGCGTACGCCTCGTCGACGTCGAGCGACGGCGACTCCACCGCGACGTAGCGGCGCAGGATCGCGGCCCTTCTTTCAGCCTCGGATCTGGCGGTCTCGGACGGGGTGGACGGGACGCTCGCCACATTTTCCTCCTGCATGTCGTTGCAGGAATTCTCCCAATCCCACTCACTGCCCTTCTTAGACGGTGGGCGGGCGGGCATCACTCCATCTGCACATCATGCAGACGCGGCTGGAGCGTTGCCCCCTTCGGCGCGGGTCGCCTTCAGGCAGGTCTGTCTGCCGCCCAGCCGCCCGCGTGTTACGACGCGATTGCGCGACGCCTCAGATCGATAGCGCGGGGCTTTTCGCCGATTTGCACATCCGTGCGTGACGCGACGTTCCGGTGTCGTTGCCCGTTTACGGCCCTTCCGACGACGATGGAGGGCTGGCCGCGAGCGTTGGGCGACGAGAAGGGCTCCGCCAGGGGATGAGTGCAGGCACGCGGCGGAGGTACATGGCATAGTTCCGACCGAAGCGTTTCAGTAGCCGCCGCTCCTCGATGCGGCTACCGACCACGATGTAGACGGTGCCCCAAATCGCCGTGGCAAGGCCGAAGTCCGATCGGACGCCTCCCCACATGGCCATCAGAACGCCGGTGTAGAGGGGATGTCGCACGAACCGGTTGAGGCCCGTTACACGAAGCCGCTGGTCGTCGTCTTCCTCGTCCCCACTCAGCTGCGCAAGGCCCGCAAAAGCGGCGAGACGATAACCGCCTGTTGCCGCCACGATCAGGACCACGCCGGCCACCATCATCACGTCGAGCCCCCATGCCAAAGGTGGCCACAGCAGCCAAGCCACGTCTCGTTTCGCCAACAGCAGCTGACCGACGAAATAGATGGCGCCAATGTGGACGAGCGCGATGCCGTTGTATGCGAGCCGGTGCCAGCGTCCGAAGACGCGTCCAAGGCCGCGTTGTGCGGTCGCTCCCGCCAGCATGCTGTGGCCCGCGCCGAAGCTGAGCCAAAGCGCTCCGTAGATCAGGTGGTCAGCGGGTGACATTTCCGACCGCTCCATCGATTGACTGCATCATCAGTGGTCTCGCGTGCTGATCGACTCACGTCTCGCCGAAGAGCTCGCGTTGGGAGAGTTCGATCTTCTCGAAGTAACGACGGCGAGCATATTTTTCCGTGACGACGCCAATCACTCGCCGCTCGGCATCCAAGACGGCCAGTTCGTCTACGCCCTCCCGGTCGAAGATGCTCAGCAGTTCGTCTACGCCGGTCGTGGATTGGATCCACGTGTCTGGCAGGATCGAAATCGCCTCGACATCGGAGGCTGGGTCGAGGTCCGACTGGAAGGCGGCATCGGTGGTGACGATCCCGCCATATCTTTCGTGGCGATCGGTGACGATCGCCTTCTTCGACGAACCGAGCGGGACGCAGTTGCGGAACGCGGCAACCGTCGTGCCCGCCGAAACGGAAACCCAGTCCCGTCGCATCAGCGAGCTTGCGGTCAGCCCGTGCATCCACCCGATGTCTCGCGGGCTGCGGACGGCTGAGCCCCGCACGTGCAGACGCCACGTCGAGAACGAATAGCCGAACAGCTCGCGGGTGATCGCGCTCGAGATCAAGGTCGCGGTCAACACGATACCCATCAGCGCGAAATCGTGGGTTATCTCCAGCATGAGGATGGCCAGCGTCATCGGACCACCCACGACCGACACGGTGAGCGCAGCCATCCCGACCAGGGCGGCGTCGTTCGGATCGAGCGTGATGCCGATCCCAGACGCGTTGATGAGCCCCGCGAACAGCTGTCCGAGCAAGGAGCCGAGGAACAGCGAGGCAAAGAACAACCCGCCACGGAACCCGAAGCTGAGCGAAATGACCGAGGCGGCGATCTTCAGCAGTATCACGATCGCGAGAAAGGAAAGGGCGGGTCGAAGCATCAAGTCGAGGTGCAGGGCCCCGTGCCCGGCCGACAGCGTCTGTGGCGACGCCAGCGCCAGCGGGATGAGCAGGAGGCCACCAACCACTGGCCGCCACCTCGCGATCGGCTTCCAGCCCTGAAGGCGCTGCTCGGCAAAGGTCACCATCCGCATGATGGCGATGCCGAAACCGGCACAGACCAACCCGCGACCGGCAAACGCGAGATAATCGATGACGGTGAATCCGCGCCCCGCCGTGGTCGCGATCAGATAGGGCTCGACGCCGAGCAGACGCGACGCCGAGGCGGCGCTCAGCGCCGCTGCTATGACCGGCGCGATGGCCGCAGGCGTGTAGTTGCCGATAACGATCTCGAACGCGTAGAACGCGCCTGTCAGCGGTGCACCGAACGCGGCGCCGATTGCCGCGCCGGCACCGGCGCCGACCAAAGTCCGCAAATCGTTGCGCCGAAGCGCGAACCATTGGCCGAGCAGCGATGCGATGCCGCCGCCCATTTGCGCGTATGCCGCCTCAAGCCCGACCGACGCTCCCACGCTGTTGGAAAGCAACGTCTGGGCCGAGATCGCGAGGTTGTCGGAAAAGGGAATCCGTCCGCCGTGGAGCGCGTTGGCCTCGACGACGTCGACCGGGGCGCGACGACGCGCGAGCCAGCGCGTCAACAGAACCAGGGCTATGCCGCCGATCGGTAAGGCGACGAGCTTCCATGGATGATGGATCGATCCGAGCGCGCTCAGGCGGTTGATCGACACACCGTAGATGAGGCCCTGCGCCCCATGCGCGATCAGCTGCTGGATGATCGTCGCCGCGCCGGCCGCCAGGCCGACTATGGCGGCAAGCAAGATGAACGCCGCTTCGCTGGATCGCAGTCTTCGGCGAAGCCTAGCCCAACCGACCACGGCCCGCGTCTTGGCATTCCTCGTCATCGTTGCAGGCCAGTTCGATTCAGTCGGCAATATATACGAATGAGTAGCCATGCTCCTGCGCGCGGTTCACCGCCACGATGCCCGCAGCCGCCAGAACCGCGCCCGGCACCAGATTGGCCCTCAGCTCGGCCTCGACAGAGGCAGGGGTTGCCCCGTTGGCCTTGGCCAGTTGTTCGGCGATGCCCTTCGTGGCGACGCCGCAGATGCCGAACTGCGCTCCCTTGGCGGCAAGGGTTGACAGGGTCACCGCATCGCCGTCGCCGGGCTTCGCCTTTGCCGTCGGACCGGGCTTGGGGGTGAGAAGCGGGTTCGATCGCGCGGCGCGGATGGCCTGATCGCCCTGCAGTTTCAGCTTGTCGGCGAACATAGGCCCGTATTTCGACCAGACCCTGTCGTTGTAGCCGAACGGGGTCGCGAAGTGCCGCATCACGAGCACGACGCCGAGCGATTCAGCGCCAAGCGCGTAGCCGGACTTGTTCGCGGCGTAGAACGTGTCGGCGTAGAACATGGCCGACTCGGCGGCGGGCGCAGTCGTGGCGTCGAGCATCAGCCGATGACGCGTGCCTGGCTTGTCGAGCCACGCGTCCTCCTTCTCGAAGCTCGGCGACCAGTTCGATCCGCCGGCAGCGGGCGCAGCGCTTGCCGGCAACGCCAGCGCGCCGGCCGCCGCCGTCAAGCCCAGACCGCCGATCAGGGCGCGCCGCTCACCAAATCTGTCCCGCATTCACTTCCCCCTTTGAATGTTGGTCGGTCGTCTCATCTGCTTTGTAGCTCCGTCGTAGCACTCTTCAACGACGGGCGCTGCCGAGCCACCCGAATTTGCGGAAGATCGCCTCGCCTCGCGGACTCTCGAGGAATGCGATGAAGGCCTTGGCCGCCGGATTGCTCGCGCCACGCGCGGTCAGGACGATGCCGGCGTCGCGGAACACCACGCGGTTGCGGTCGAGCGGCACGATATCGGCTATTCCCGGATGTGCGACCGACCAGATGGGAAACGTCAGCCAGGCGTCGATCGTCGGGTCGGCCTGCCAGTCCTTGAGTGCAGCCGCAGTGTTCGGTGCGAAGCGAACGATGTTGCCCCGGAACTTGCGTAGCGTAGCGATGTCGCCGTTACGGCCTGCGATGTCCTCCCACATGCCTTGCTGCCCCGCGCCGTCCACCACGGCGATCCGCATGCCGGGAGCGAGAAGGTCGGCGAATCCACGGATCTTCTTGGGATTGCCCGGCCGCACCAGGATGCCCGCCGGGCGAAGGTAGAGCAGGCGCACCGTGTCGGGGTTGAGGACCGCGCCGAACGTCGCGATGAATTCGCCCATCATCGCTTCAGAGCCGCTGTATACGAGATCGCCGTCCCCCTTCATCGCGGCCGCCCATTCGGGCGTCGGGCCGGACGTGACGACGACCTCCATGCCATGTTCGCGACCGAATATCCGGGCGGCCTCCTTCATCGCCGGGGCGGGGCCGCCGGGGCCGTAGACGCGCAGCGACTGAGCGAACGCGGGTTGGAAAATGAGCAGAGAAAGAATCGCCGCCGCCACCTTCAGTGCTGCCTTCAAGTTCATCGATTTGCTCCCGTCTCCGGCGGAGGTCATTTGACCGTCTGCCCATAATAGTCGCCCTTGGCGTGATAGCGTCGGCGCGCGTCCTCGACCGAACCGGTCTGGCGCGGGTCACGGGGGCGGACGCGACTGTCGACGAAAGCGGCCACGTCCCACGCGTCCTGATCGCTCAGCGAATAGCCTTGGCCGAGTGGCATGTTCGCCTTCACGAACCCGGC
>JAFEEZ010000012.1 GCA_018240825.1 Pseudomonadota bacterium
GACGGGAGCCGTTTGAGGCAGCGCGGCCTTGAGGCGAGCGAGCTCCCGTTTGGCGGCCGCCACCCGGGCGTCCGCGTCGTTGACTGCCGCCTGGTTCGCGGCCGCCTGCCGTTCTTGATCTGAGGCCTGGGCCGCGTGAGCCTGTGCGGCGCCGTTGGCCTGGTCGGACTGCGTCTGGGCCTGCGCCGCCTGCTTGGAGGCGTGGCGCCCGTTGATGCCCAGGCCGAGCCCCAAGCCCAGGGCGAAGATCCCGAGGCCCAGGCAGCCGTAGAGGGCCAGCCGATTCACGGGGCCACCGTCGGCGGACCACCCGCGACCTTGCCTGCGACCCAGGCGGCGCTGAGCCCGGTGACGAGGGCCACGAGCACAGTAGCGGCGGCGGTCCCAGTCAGCTTGCCGTGGAACACGGCGTAGAGCGTGCCGAAGACGAGGACCGCGTAGAGGACGCGGGCCATGGAGCGGCCCGAGCGCGACTTCACGAAGTCGTCCCAGAAGGCCATAAACTTTTTGAACAGGTCGAGGAGGGTGGTCACTTGATCTCTCCCATGAGGATGACGACGAACGCGAGCAGGTAGCACGGCCACCAGGCGAGGAGGTGGCGGCCGAGGCGCTTCACGCCGCCACCTGAAGCGCCGTCACGCCCAGGTCTGCGAGCTTCTGCCGCACGTCGTGCGCGAGGACGATGCAGCCTTTGGACTCCTGCCCGTAGCTGGCCGGGCTCAGCGCCGGACCGTGGATGAAGAAGTCGCCGCGCCCGAACATGGCGTTGGTCGGGTCCGGTTGGAGGAAGCTGACGAGCGGCCCGAGGTGCCCGTGGTAGGCCTCCCACGGCTGGAGGGTGTAATGGCCCTGCGGCAGCGGCCCGACGCACGGGACCTGCTGCATGGCCGGGTTGTTCTTCCCATCGTGGTTCCCTGCCCAGCCGATGCCCACGCGCAGCGAGGTCTCGCCGTCCACGAGGTCCATCGTGCCGAGGCTCTGGCTGTAGCGAAGGAAGGCGTTAGGTGAGAGGTTCACAGAGATCTCCATCGTCACGAATTACCACCATTACCAGAATCCTTCGATCACCAGGCAGCCTTGGATGCCGACCGCGCCCGCGAGACCGGTGATCTGAGGATTGAGACCTGACATGCGGAACTCCTGTAAGAAGCTTACAACTGCTCCAGCGTGGCGGTGTAGATCGTCATGGTGTTGTTGGCGTTCGCCGTGGCCCATGTCATCGTGCAGTCCACCGCGAGCGTTCCCGTCGTGTTGACGGTCTGCGCGGTGCCGGGAGTCACTATTTCAAATGTGTCTCCTATACTGCTGTCGTACTTTGCCCACTTGCCATGCCCATTGACGCTGCCGCTAGCGCCGATGGCGGTCACATAGAGATCAGCGACGATCTCGGTGTACTGGCCCGGTGTGGTTGACGCCAATGTCGTCGTGGCAGTGCAGACTGTGAGCCCGCCGATCTTCACTTTGATGGTCTGGTTCCCCGGACTGGTGATGGTCTGACATGTCCCTCGCAGCGTGAGACGAAGATAGGACCCGACCGCGAGTGAGTTGGCCGGGATGGTAAGGCTTCCGACACCGGACCCGAACAGGCTCGTCTCGGTCGTGGTGTTGCCTACGGTCGCGGAGGCCGTGGTTTTGTAGAGAACCTTCATGCCCGTGGAAGGCGTCTGCCATGTCGCGGCTGTTCCACTGGTCGCGGTCGGGACTTGGCCCACAGACGGCGTGCCCGTGACCGTCACGCCTCCAACGGCCGTCGCATTGCCCGCCGTGAGACTCGTCGCTGTGCCCGTGAGTCCCGTGCCGGGGCCGGTGAACTGCGTGGTAGCGGTGATCGTCGTGCCGCTGATCGTTGAGGCCGTCGTGCCGCCGATGGGACCGGGAGTCGTTAGAGCGGTAGCGATCTGCGCCGTGGTAGCGGCTCCGCTCAAGTCAGTGAAGGCAGGCTGCACGACGGTCACAGGACCGCCCACCGTGTTCTGCCGCAAGAACCGGGATGCGCCGCCCGTGGCGCTGAGGTCCGCGTTCGTTCCGCCGCGGGCTAGCGCCAGCAGGCCGCTGGTGATTTGCGAGGCAGGCAGGTTCGGGATCTGGCCCACAGCAGCAGTGCCACTGATCTGAGCGAAGCTGTAGTCGTTGGCAGCCGGGACCACCGCCCCGCTGCGCCCGTTGAAGGTGACGACATAGGCCGGCGTGACGCCTGGAATCAGGAAATTGGCCAGACCGGTTCCAGCGGCGTTCCAACCGATAACTGTAGACGCAGCCGGTGCAGGCAATTGATTGCTGACGCCGGAGGAGAACTCCTCCGGGATCTGGAGCGAGCGCCCGATCTCCTCCTCCTGCTGCTGGTCCACCATCGTCAGTTTGTCGAACACGTCCTCGTGGACGCTCGCGTAGAAGGCGCTCTGGTTGCGGATGTCCGCCGTCTGGGTCAGCGCGACGACGCGCCGGATCAGGCCGGTCGTGCCGGTCGGGGGCGGCGAGGTGGCGCCGCGCCGCGTGATGGAGCCGCCCGCATCGAGCCCGACTCCCGCGACCGTGTAGTCCGTGTTGAGGACCAGCGTCGAGGTGACGCCTGCGGCCGTGGTCTCCGTGACCACGAGGTCGGCGGCCTGGAAGACCTTGAAAGTGAACGGGAAGACCGTCGTGACGCCGTTCCCCGCGTAGGAGGTCTTCGTCGTGAGGTTGGTGAGCGACATGGTTCACTTCCCCTTGGGCTTGCCGACGGCGGCGCGGTATGCAAGATCAGCGCCATTGTCGGGCACTTCCTCGCCGTTCGCAACCCGTCGGAGGTATTTGGAGGTGGCGACGGCCTGCGCCGTGCCGGGGACGCCCGTCAGGAGGCCCAGGGCCTCGCCGGTGATCGTCAGGTAGTCCCCGAGGTCCATGTCGCCCTTAGCGAACTCGCCCTGGGCCACGAGCGCCTTGCCCTGCTTCTCGAAGGCCGTGAGGACGGGGGAGATCCGCATGTCGCCGCCCTGGCCGGTGAGGCGCCCCACGGTGTAGTCCGCGAGGTCTCGGGCCACAGGGACCACCTCGAAGGGGGAGAGGAGCCCGGTGCGGGCTGCCCACTCGCCCCAGTTCTCGTTCTTCTGGGGGCCGTGGCCCGTGAGCAACGAGGCCATCATGTTCGAGACGGAGATGCCCAGCAGCCCGTAGAAGGCCGTCTTGGCGACGCCGGCCGGGGTCTTGGCCTCGCGCCCGAGACTCCGCATGAGGTCGTAGGCCGAGAAGCCCCAGCCGTTGAACATGGTGAGGAGGCGCGTGAAGTCGTTGTTCCGCTGGAGGGCGACGAGATCCTTCGGCTGCCCGGCCTCCAGGGACAGGCGCACGGTGGCGTCGGCCTGGAAGCGGGCCTTCTCCTCCGGGAGTCCCTGCTCCATCGCCTGACGATAGGCGCCGAGCCAGGTGGGGACGGAGACCATGGCGTCCACGACCGCGAAGCCCTCATAGGCGTTCATGGCGACCTTGTTCTTGAACGCCGAGACGGCATCGAGCGGGTTGCCGGTGAGGGCCGGCCGCACGAGCTCATGCTCGAACAGGGACCGGATGTCGCGGTCGATGGCGTGCGGGCGGTCCCGCATCTCCGCCGAGAGAGCCCGCACCTGCTTGGTCATCTCCAGCGGATTCGAGGTGAAGTCCTTGTAGGCCAGGGCCAGGTGCTTCGTGGACACCCGCGTGGAGGTGGAGTCACCCGCGCGGAAGGGCTCCCAGGCCCGGAACAGGTCCGTGGGGATGGAGAGCATGGAGGTGAGCTTGAAGCCGATGGTGGCGGCGGAGACGTTGCGCCGGGCGGCGTTGACCCAGGTGCTCATGTCCCTGAGGCCCTTGGCGCTCGTGTCGTTGGAGTCGTTCAGGATGTTGCGGAGCCAGGGCTCGATCTGCTTGCGGTAGGCGCGGCCGAGCGAGTCATCCACGGCCAGTCGCACGCTCTGGTCGGACATCAGCTTGTTGATGGCGACGGCCGGTTCGCGGAAGGCGATGTCCTTCGTGACGCCCACCACGTGCTGGCTGAGGATGCGCTGGAAGTCGAGCAGCAGCGGGTAGGTCGCGCCCGTGCGCTCCTCCAGGTAGCCCTTGGACGTGGTGGCCTTGACGTAGCCGTTCTCCAGCAACGCATCGGCGCTCACCTTCGGGCCGACGGTCGTGCGGTCGGGGTCGCGGACGAGGGGGAAGTAGCCGCCGTCCGTGTGGACCTCCCCGTCCTTCGTGACGAAGGTGTAGGGCTTGGACTCCACCCAGGTCGGGGCGAGGCCGGTCATGCGCTTCTGGAGTTCGCCGGCGGGCTCGCGGAGCAGCTCCAGGATGCCCCACGCCTTCTGCACGAAGCGGGCCTCGTCGCCTGAGAGGTTCTTGAGCGCCGCATCCACCTGCTCCTGGGTCAGGCCGTAGCCCTCGCGCAGCACGCGCTGGTTGCCCTCGTTGCCCTGGTTGAGGGCCATGGTCAGGAGCTGGCGCCGGTTGATCGGCTGGTCGAATCCGTCCACCTCGAAGGTGTCGGAGAGCCCGCGCCGGATGTTCTTCGGGAGCGCCTGCATGGCCTCGCGCAGCGGCTTGGTCACGAGGCGGTTCAGCTCGTAGTAGTGGCCCTGCGCGTCGGCGATCGGTTTGAAGAAGCTCTCGGTCCAGGGGCCGATCTTGTCGCCGTCCAGCATGCGGAAGACGCGCTCGATCTTCACCATCATGGCGTCCGCCCCGACGAGCCCTGAGCCGATGCGCTGGAAGACCGTCTTGTCGGTGCCGGAGAGCGGCTCGCCGTGCCCGGAGCCCGCGGCCTTGGCCGCCGCCTTCAGCGCGTCCTTGGTCGCCTCGAACTCGATCTTCTTGCCGTTGACGACCATCTCCAACTGCTGCCGCGCGACGTGCGTGATGCTCTTGAGGGCGTCGCCCACCGCCCGCAGCTCCCCGACCGTCGCCTGACGGTAGTTGATGCGCCGGGCCTCGTCGAGGACCTGGGGGTCGAGGTCGGGTTCAAAGCCCTCGTTCCTCTGGTTCTGGGCCCACTCGGCCAGGCCCTCCCGCTTGGCGAGCGTCTCCAGGGGCACGCGGGTCATCTCGTAGCGGTCCAGGAGCGCGTTCACCTGCTCCCGGTAGGTGCCACCGGCCTTCGCCAATCGGGCCTGCGCGTCCGGCTTCTGGAGCCCCAGCGCCCGCTTGGCGATCTTCTCGACCTCGGACTTGGCCTTCACGGCCTCCAGGTAGAGGTGGTGGGAGAGCAGCTCCCGCTGTTTGGCGTCGGCGGCCTTGGCGAAGTCGTGCGCGGCGAAGGCCGTGTCGGCCTCGGTCGCGGCCCGACGCCCGGCGGCGAGGTAGCCCCTCGGGTCCAGGTCGCGGACCTGCGTGTCGGAGATGATGGCCTGCGCCGTCGCCCTGAAGGCCTTGGCCGGGGGCACGGCGCGGGACGCCTGCGTCGCCTGGGCGCTCGGGGAGAGGGGCTTGGTCGAGCCGCGCTTAGCCTCCAGGTCAGAGGCGCGGGCGCTCTGGAGGCGGCGGAGGGCCCGCAGCTCGGTGGCGAGGACCTCCTCGCGGGAGCGGTTGTGCAGCTCCTCGACGGCCTTCGAGGGCAGTGTGCCGTCGGTCAGCGCGTCGGGGTTCAGCGGCTTGTAGCGCCGGTCCACCTCGGCGGCCACCGCGTCCTTCTGGGGCGGCAGGTCCTTGAGGTTCGCCAGCAGAGCGTCGCCCGAGCGGAAGCCCAGCAGGTCGGCCGCGCCGTCGGCGTCGAGGCCGCCGGTCGCCGAGAAGAGGCGTTTGAGACGCAGGGGGAGGGCCTTGACGGCCTCCTCCCCGTAGCGCTCGACCA
>JAFEEZ010000130.1 GCA_018240825.1 Pseudomonadota bacterium
ACGGATATGACGATAAGCACTGTCATCCATTGCCGACCAACCGCCGAATTCGTTGTCAAAATAGTGAGTTAGATTGGCGCCATAATAGATGATGTCTGTCTGATAGATCGAAAATACCGGATTGCCCGCCTCGCAGGGCTCGGTCGGAAGGAGGCGATGACCAATCAGCGGAATGAGTTTCGGAGCATTGGCGACAGCCGCTGCGGCAACCTCGGCGCGCTCACTCTCTCGCGCCGGTCGATCCCCCCATTCCGACAGCCAAAACATGTTATTTTCGATGTCGAATAGCATGCCTTCCAGCGGCCATCGTAGGATGGCACGAATTGCCTCGTAATCGGTTCGCCAATCGTAGCCGTGCAGCGGCCGACGGTCGCGTAACAACTCAATCAGATCAGGCGGAAACTTAAGGTCAAACGTTTCCTGCGCGGTATCGAGTTCGCCAGCCGTGTAGCCTGCAAGCCATCCGTGCGGCATCAATCCCCCGTCACCTTCACCGGCCCGAGATCCCCCATCCCGACCGTCCCGCTCGCCATCGCGAGCATCGCGTCGAGGCTCTTCTTCGCCTTCAGGCGCAGGCTCTCCTCGATCTCGATCCGCGGTTCGAGATCGCGCAGCGCGATGTAGAGCTTTTCCATCGTGTTGAGCGCCATGTAGGGGCAGATGTTGCAGTTGCAGTTGCCGTCCGCGCCCGGCGCGCCGATAAAATGCTTGGTCGGTGCGGCCTTTTCCATCTGGTGGATGATGTGCGGTTCGGTCGCGACGATCAGCGTGTCGCCCGCCATCGCTTGCGCGAACTTCAGGATGCCGCTGGTCGATCCGACATAATCGGCATGGTCGAGGATATAGGGCGGGCATTCGGGGTGCGCGGCGATCGGCGCGCCGGGATGCTGCGCTTTCAGCTTGAGCAATTCGGTCTCGCTGAACGCTTCGTGCACGATACACACGCCCGGCCACAGCAGCATCTCGCGCCCGGTCTTGCGCGCCAGATAGCCGCCAAGGTTCTTGTCGGGGCCGAAGATGATCCTCTGGTCCCTGGGAATCTGGCTCAGGATCTTTTCCGCCGACGAACTGGTGACGATCACGTCGCTGAGCGCCTTCACCTCGGTCGAACAGTTGATGTAGGTCAGCGCGATCGCATCCGGATGCTGTGCGCGAAACGCCGCGAACTGATCGGGCGGGCAGCTGTCCTCCAGGCTGCACCCGGCGTTGAGGTCGGGTAGCACGACCACCTTGTCGGGCGACAGGATTTTGGCGGTCTCCGCCATGAAGCGCACGCCGCAGAACGCAATCACTTCGGCATCGGTCGCCTGCGCCTCTTTCGACAGATCGAGACTGTCACCGACGAAATCGGCAAGATCCTGGATCTCCGGCTTCTGATAGTAATGCGCCAGGATCACCGCATTGCGCTCGCGGCGCAGGCGATCGATTTCGGCGCGGAGGTCGAGGCCCTTCAAGTGAGGATGCTGTTCCATGCGCACGACATGGGCCTGTGCGCCGCAGCGATCAAGCGGCTAGCGTCCGGTGATCAAGGGACCGGTCGGCGGCGGCGGAAAATCGAGCGGCGCGACATTGGCGCCCGGCGACCCGGCGGTGACCGCGCGATAGATTGCCATGCCGACGGGGCTGTAGGTCACCGCCTCGGTCACGATGAATGCCGCGATCATCACTGCGATGCCGCGGCTCCACGCCGGGTGCACGCGGCCGGTGCGGCGACGATCGGCGATCACCCCGATGATCGGGAAGACCATCGATACGGCGAACGCCGCTTCCCACCCCCAAGGGATAAACAATGGCAGTGGCAACAGCCGCGCAATCGCCGGCTCGAGCAGCATCGCCATCGCGCAATAATGCAGCCGGCGGTGCCATTCGGTGCGCCGCCGCATCATGATCGCCGCCGCCGTCAGTCCGGCGAAGGTGAAGACGATGACCGGATCGAAGATCAGGAACTGGAGTGGCCGGAAGACGAAGGGCACATGTCCCCGGCGCACCATCGCGACCGTGACCGCGCAGCCGAGGATGATCATCGGCACGGTCCAGACCGCGGCGATCCAGCCGAGCTTGCGATGCAGCGTCATCGACCCGCGCGTCACGAAGATGTTCTGAAGCAGATAGATCACCCACCAGCCCATGAAGACGATGGCATGGGCGTGGACCAGCGGCGGCGAGCGAAAGGTCGACCGCCCCGCCGCGAGTTGCAGCGAAAGGCCGGCGATGATGACCAGCGCCATCACCACGGCCATCTTGAGAAAGAAATTGTCGTCGCGCGTCGGCACGATATGCGGTGCGGCCAAAGTCGCCATGATATTCCCCCCGGAAAATCCCCGGATGGTAAATATCAAATCACGGCGCGCGACGCCAGACGTCGCCTTCCTGCGCCGCCAAGCCGCGCGCATCGAGATCGATGAGGTGCGCCAGCACAGACCGCTCGGCGGCGGGAAGCAGGCGGGGGTCGATGCCGACGTACATCTTCGCGACCATCGCCGGTATCGTCCGGGGCGCTGCGCCGATCAGGCGCAGTATCTGCCCCTCGCGCTGCTTGCGGTGACCGATCAGCCCCCGCACCAGCCGCTGCGGCCGGTCGATGGGGTCGCCGTGCGCGGGGTAATAGATGCGATCGTCGCGGCTCTGGAGCTTCGCGAGGCTTTCCATATAGGCCGCCATGTCGCCGTCGGGCGGCGAGACGATCGTCGTCGACCAACCCATCACATGGTCGCCGGTGAACAGCGCCCCTGAACCTTCCTGAGCCTCGGGCAGCGCGAAGGCGAGATGATTGCTCGTGTGTCCCGGCGTCGCGAGCGCCGTTAGCGTCCAGCCGTCGCCCGAAATGCTCTCGCCTTCGGCCAACACGCGGTCCGGCGCATAGTCTGCGTCGAAACTCACGTCGGCGCGCGGCCCGAGATCGTCGAGTGCGAGCGGCGCGCAGCCGACGACAGTCGCCCCCGTCGCCGCCTTGAGCGGAACGGCGCCGGGGCTGTGATCGCGGTGCGTGTGGGTGATCACGATCGCCGTCACCGGCCGGCCGGCGATCGCGGCGATCAGCGCGTCGATATGCGCCGGACAATCGGGGCCGGGATCGACCACCGCCAGGTCGCGCGTGCCGACCAGGTGCGTTTGCGTGCCGGTATGCGTGAATGGCGACGGATTGTTCGCCAGCACTCGCGTCACCAGCGGTTCGAGGACCTGCGGCGCGCCGGGCTGTTGCTCGTCCATGTCCGGCAGATGGCGGTGGCAGGCCCGTTTGGCAAGAAACGGGTTCAGGGCGGCGCGTGACCGGCGCCGCCCTGTCCCCCTCCCTCCGGCTCGTCAACTCAATCCGGCTGCGACCGCTCGGCTTCCATGTCGCGGATCGCTTCGTCGATGCCTTGCAGCGCTTCCCTGCGGTTGTCGGCCGACATCGACGGGTTGTTCGCGATATTGTTGCGCGCGTTGCGCAATCCCTCGAGTGCACGGGCATAGGCCATGCGCTGGATTTCCTTCGCCCTGATCATCCGGTCGGCGTTCAGCGAGGCCATGCGTTCGATCCGGTCGGTGCAGATCAGCATGACGCGTTTGCCGTTCTGCGACTTGTCGATGACCATATTGTCCCCGGTCACGGACTTGCCGTCAGCGCTGCTGCCGCAGCGTTGCGAACGGATGCTGGGGATGTTCTTGAGTTCGGGCATGTCGGCGATGTCGGGCACGTCCGTGACATTCTCGCTGATCGTCTTGCCGTCCTTGTCGATCTTGACGATCTTGATCTTCTTGACGCGGGCGGGCGGGGGCGCGGCCTCCGGGGGCGCAGGCGGTTCGGGAAAGGCGGCCCCTTGAGGCATGGCGGGCGGCGCGGGCGGCGCGCTTTGCAGCTTGGCGTCGAGCCTGGCGAGGTCGATGCCCGTGGCTTTTTCGACCCCCGCACGCATGCTGGCGGCGGCGGCGGTGCCGCTGGCGGTGCCGGCAAGCCCGGCGATCATCAGGACGGCGACGGCAGTGCCGCCCAGCGCCAGGCGGGCGCGCGAACGCGGTCCGATAGTTAGCATCCTCAATCGTCCTTTCAGGTCGTTTATCGTGTGAAGGTGGCACGCCGCCGACACCGCGCCGCCATGCGCCGCCTTGACAATTGCGCAGGCATAGGTGTGGCGGTCGATCGCGGAGCGGCCGGCGAGCACGCGCGCGTCGTTCGCCATTTCCTGGTCGGCGCGGAACGCGCGGAACGCGCGCCAGGCGAGCGGGTTGAACCAGTGCAGCGCCAGCACCCCGAGCGCGATCCAGTTCGCGATCAGGTCGCCGCGCTGGTGGTGGCCCAGCTCGTGGAGCAAGGCGAGTTCGCGCTCGTCGGCGTCGTAACGCTCGGCGAAATCGCGCGGGAACGCGACATAGCGGCGGAAAATGCCGAACGCGAGCGGGCCCGACGCCGCCTCGGTCTCGATCACGTCGATCGCGCCCGCGCGTTCGCTCAGCGTGCCGCCTGCGATCATCCGGCGGCAGAACCGCCAGTGGCTGAACGCGTGCCAGCCGAGAAACGCCGCCGCGCCCGCACCCCACAGCACGGCCAAGGGTAAGCCGAGCGAGGAAAACAGGGATGCGGGCGCAGCGGCCGAGCCTCCGAGGGGCTCGATCACGTAAACCGTCAGCGTCTGGGCCAAATCGGGGGTCGCGACCGCGGCCGCCGCACTCTTCCAGGCGGGCAATTGCGGCAGCGGCGGCAGGACCAGCCGGATCGCGGGCAGCGCCCACAATGCGTAGGCGATGCCGGGACCAAAGCTGCGACGGACAGGGCCGCGGACGACGAGCACGATCGCCATCAGCACGGCGGAGGCGATCAGCGCCTCGATCGCCCAGCCGATCACGACTTGAGATCCTTCAGCAGCGCCTCGATCTCGGCGATATCCTGTTCGGTCAGCTGGTCGCGTTCGGCGAGATGCGCGACCAGCGGCGTCAGCTTGCCGCCGAACAACCGGTCGATCAGCCGCTGCGATTCGCCCGCGACGTAATCCTCGCGCGCGACGATCGGACGGTAGAGGTAGCGCCGCCCGTCTTCCTCATGGGCGATCGCGTTCTTGGCGAGCAACCGGCCAAGCAACGTCTTGACGGTGTTCGCGCTCCAGTCACGTTCGCGGGGCACGCGTTCGGCGACATCCTGCGCGCTGAGCGGGCTCTGTTCCCACAGCACTTCCATCACCGTGTGTTCGGCATCGCTGATACGTTCGGCCACGACTCGCTCCCGTTATGACTACGCCTGTAATCGCATTGATTACGGCTGTGGTCAAGGTCGAACGTTTCGCGGACACGCAAAAGGCCGCCGACATCGCTGCCGGCGGCTCCTCATCAATCCAGAAAATTCAATTCAGGCGAAGTGGACGCGAAAGGCCTTTCGCCCGCGCAGGCTGCCGGCCATCAGCCCAAAGCCAAGGATCATCATCCCCCACGTCGCCGGCTCGGGGACGCCCGCGGTCGGACGGAAGACGAGATTATCGACGCCGAAGGGGTGAAAGCCAGAGCCGGTCCCCGAG
>JAFEEZ010000131.1 GCA_018240825.1 Pseudomonadota bacterium
CGTGTCGGCGCTCGCGGTCAGCCGGGTAAGCAGGCTCGCCGCCCCTGGATCGTCGGGGGCTGCATCGGTCAACGTGTCGGCAAGCAGATCGAGCCGGGTGCGGTCGATCAGCTCACGCATCATGGCGCGGTCACGCAGGATTCCCGCGGCGATCAGCCTGTCTAGCACCGATGCGCCCGTCCCCGCCGCCGCCAGGAACCGTGCGGCGCGATGCCGGACGTCGCCTTCGACCGTCGCAACTATGGCCGCCAGCATGACGGCCAATGTCGTCCGCGTGCGGTCGTCGAGCCGGGCGCCCTCGTCGATGAAGAAATCGTCGATCGTCTCCGCCAATCCGCGATCGGCGCGAGTGAGCGCCGCCGCCGCACGTGCGAGCAGCTGACTGGCGCCTGTGCGGTCGCCATCGTCGATGTCGCGTCCGTCGGTCGACATGAAAGACGCTTTAGGCGGCACGTCGTTAAATTGCGGTTAGCCAACCTCTCTGCCGGCAGCGCGGATCCGCAGCCTTTCGACCGCGTGGGACAGCGTTTCAACGGCGTAAACGGCGGCGGCGGCAAGACCAACCAGCGGCAGACCGGCGGCCGCCGCCGGCAGTAGAATCAGCGGGTAGGCCGGCGGCGTCGCCCACCACAACCGCCGTGGCGCCGCACCTGCGGCGCGCTCGGCCAAGACGCCGGCGAAGACGGCCGACAGCGCGAGCAGCGGCGCGGTGGCAGTGCCCGCATCGAGCCCCGCCCGACGACCGACCAGCAGCGTCGCCGCCACCGCTGTCACAGGTATCAACCATTTTACGACCGTGATCAGTCTCCGCTCGTCGCGTAGCCAACCCAGCGCTTCGGATAATGAAAACAACGCAATGGCCGCGACCACCGCGCCGAGACCGGACGCCGACCAGTCCAGCACCAGCGCCGCCAACCCAGCCCCGCCGGTAATCAGCCCGCCAGCTGCGAGCATGATCGCCGGCACGCCGCGCGCGACGAGCGGCGGTAGCGCCAAACTGGCGAGGGGAGCGATCACGAACCGGTCGATCCAGTTCGACGGTGCGCCGATGGCGGCGACCAACGCGGCGCGCCCTTTCGCGGCCAATTCGCGTGAATCGCGCTGAATACCGTGTCCGTCACGAACCGCCGCCTCGGGCAGGGCGAGTTGCGCGGCGCCGCGCTGTGCCACAACCCGGAGCAACGACGACGCGAAATCGTAATCGCTAGGCAGTTTGGCGACATCGGCGATACGCTGCGGATCGAGCGTCGCAACCCCCGCCCACATCACGCCCGGCCCGATCCGCTCGAGCCCCTCCGCATCCGGCGCGACCAGCAAGGTGTCACCTTCCCGATCGCGCATCGCCTGGACAACGCCGCTCGTCGTGACGAGCCCGTCGGCGAGCCACACGACGTGCGCGAGCGGATGCAGCTTGGCGATCGCCTCGACCGGACCGCGCACCGTGTCGACCGCGGTGCCACGGCGACCCATCCGGTTGATCGCGCCCAATAATTCGGGGGTCAATCGCGATACGACGACGACGATCTGCGACGCGCCGGCCGCGATCAGCAACCGGGCCTGAAATTCGATCAGCGTAATTCCGCCGATCGGCAACGTCGCCGCGAGCGTGTCGTGGCGATCGGAAGCATCGGTAGTGGCGAAGAGCAGCCCTGCGAGCATGCCGGGCTGTTACGGGGTGATTGCGCTCAACGCAAAAGGTTAGAGCCGAGCGACAGCCCGACGGAGCCTGCGCACCATCTCCGCATCGTGAGGGTTTTGCGCCGCCTCGGACGCCAGCGCCATCAGCCGGACCGCGCCGAAACTCGCCGCCAATCCCTTGAGTCGCGCTGCGCCGAGCGTCCAGCCCGCTGCATCGTTCGCGGCTTCGATCGCTGCGATCGCACGCTCGGCGCTACCGACAAAGGCGACACGCAGCTCCGCGATCAGTGTCGGTTCGTCGCCAAGGGCGGCCGCCAAAGTGGCGTCGATTGCTCCGGGATCATAAGCCATGCCGTGCCGGTAGCACGCCGGGCTTTAACGGATCGTTGCGTAATCGCTTTGATCCGGGCCCATTTATGGTAAACCCTCCACCATGAGCGGGGGTTCAACCATCGTCGATCTGCGCGTCAGCGACGTCGATTTCGCTGCTCCGTCCGGGGCGGAGCCTGTCAACGACGATTATGCGCGTGTGGTCGGCGAGCCCGAAATACCGCTCGAACTCGACGAATACCAGGTGCCGTCGAGGATCGCGGTCAAGGTCTGGGGCGCGATTCTAACGCTGCTCGCGCTCGGCTGGATCGGCTTTTTCGGCTATTTCGTGGCGCCGATCTTTCTGGCTTTGCCGAACCCGATGACGGTCAACGTTTCGTCGACGATTGGCCTGATCACGATGCCGTTGATCTTGCTCGGCGTTGCGTGGCTCATCGTTCAGCGATCGAGCAAGGCCGAGGCGCGCCGATTTAACGCCACCGCACTATCCATGCGGGTCGAGGCGGGACATCTTCAGGCGGTCATTGCCGCGATGACCAGCACCATCGAGGCCAATCGACTCGCACTCGGCGACCAGATCACATCGATGATGGCGGCGGCGAGCGGCATGGCGGAGCAGATCGCCAATGCGCAGGAACACGCTGCGGGGCTCGACGCCGCGGCACGGACGGCGGAGAGCAAGCTCAACGTTCTTCTCGCGACGTTGCCCAAGGCGCACGCCGACACCGAAGCGCTGGCGTCAAAGATCGAATCGACCGGATTGACGGCGAGCGGACGCGCGGCCGCGCTCGATGCGCAAATCGTCGCTCTGGCGGAACGCGGCAAGGAAGCTGACGCCCTGACCAGCGGCGCCGCCGAGCGGCTGGCGGCGAACATTGCGCGGATGGAGGCGACCAGCGAAACCGCAGGCGCGCGGCTTGAAAGCGTCACGGCGGTGATGTCGGAGACGGTCGACGGCTTGCTCGACCGCACAGCGAACGCAATGGATGAGGCGCGCAAGGGAATCACCGCCCAAGGCGATGCGATGACCGCCATGCTGTCGGCCCACCAAGCGACACTCGATCGCACCGCGACCGACAGCACCACCGCACTCGCCGAACGCATCGCCGCAATCGAGGCGGTGGTGAACCATGTCGCGGAAGTACTCAACAACGGCCAGGCGCAGGTCGACGCGCTCACTCGGTCGATTCAGGACAGCCGCGACAGCGCCGAGCGGTTCGCGGGCGAGGCCGCGCCGCAGCTACTCGAAAGTCTGATGCGGATCCGCGACACCGCGAACACCGCCGCCGACCACGCGCGTGACGCGATCGAGCGGATCGTACCCGAGGCCGGCGCGACGATCGAAGCGGCCGGCAAGGAAGCGCTCGAAAAGAGTCTCGCTGCGGTCGCCGAGGCTCAGGCCGCAGCCGCCGCTTCGGCGGCGAAAGCGTCGGACAAGCTCAACGAACAGATGCGCGCGATCGCCGACGCATCGGCGCATATCGAGGCGCGGCTGGCCGACACCAGCGAGGCGGACGGCTTCGCGCGGCGCGTGTCGCTGCTGATCGAATCGCTGCAATCCGCGGCCATCGACCTGTCGGCGATCTACGCCGCCGAGGTGCCAGATAAATCGTGGGCGGCGTATCTGCGCGGCGATCGCGGTGCATTCAGCCGCCGTGCGGTCAAGTTGATCGGCCCGGCCGAACTCCGCAGTATCGCGCAGGTCTACGAGCACGATTACACGGCGCGCGAGCATATCAACCGCTATATCCACGATTTCGAAGCGATGCTGCGCGCGGTGCTGGCGCAACGTGACAGCGCACCGATCGGGGTGACGTTGCTGTCGTCGGACATGGGCAAGCTCTACGTCGCGCTCGCCCAGGCGATCGAGCGGCTGCGCGCTTAGCTCTACCTCCCGAACGGGTTCAGCATGTCGGTCGTGATCCAGCCGAATTGGTAGTTCGCGACGAACAGACCCCACAGGATCGTCGCGACGATCGTCACGCGGATTGCGATCTTGCCAACATTGAACTCGTGCGGGGCGCTTTCGGCCTGCCCCGGCACATAGTCGCCGCCGACCTCGTGCGTGGTCCGCACACCGAATGGCAGCACAAGGAACACCGAGAATGCCCAGAACAGGAAGTAGATCGCCAGCAGCGACGTCCAGCGCACGTCAGACCTCGATCACCAGGACATCGACGACAGGCTTCTTGCCGGTCCATTTGGTCGCGACCCGCCGCACGCCCAAGCGCAGCGATTCGCGTAGATCGGCCATATCGCCCTTGTGCTTGCGCACCGCCTCAGCGGCGGCGTCACAAGCCTCGTCGAGAAAACTTTCCTTGTCGTCCTCGACCGGCACGCCCTGAAAGCGCACCTCCGGGCTGCCAACCAGCCGATAATTGCCGTCGATCGCGACCGCTACCGACATCTGTCCGAAGCTGGCGAGGCGTCGGCGCTCATTCATCGTCGCGCCGTCCGCCGGCAGGATGACGTCGCCGTCGAGCATCAAGCGCCCGATCGATGCGTGACCGATCTTTTCCGGCTCACCGGGCGCAAGGCGGATAATATCGCCATCATGCTGCACCAGCGCGCGCGGGATACCGTGCGCCAGCCCGAACCGCGCCTGCTCCATCATGTGGCGCATTTCGCCATGGACGGGGACCAACAGTTCCGGTCGGATCCAGCGGTACATCGCCTCAAGTTCGGGGCGGCCCGGATGGCCAGAAACGTGGACATGTTCCTGCCGTTCGGTGACCATTTCGACGCCTTTGGCCGCCAGCTGGTTCTGGATGCGCCCAATCGCCAGTTCGTTGCCCGGAATCTGCTTCGACGAGAAGATCACGGTGTCGCCGGCGCTCAACTTGATCGGATGCGTGCCCTCGGCGATGCGCCCGAGCGCGGCGCGCGGCTCGCCCTGGCCACCGGTCGCGACGACCAACACGTCGCGCCCCGGCAGCGTCATCGTCATGTCGGGGTCGATCGGGTCGGGGAAATTCTTGAGGTAACCGGTGCTGCGCGCCACCGTCAGGATGCGATCGAGCGACCGCCCGGTGACGCAGATACGGCGTCCGGTCTTGTTCGCGACCTCGCCCAACGTCTGAAGCCGCGCCGCGTTGGATGCGAAGGTGGTGACGACCACGCGCCCCTTCGCCTTGCCGACCGCTTCGATCAGACCGTCGCGCACGCTCGCCTCCGATCCCGAGGGCTCGGCGTTGAACACGTTGGTCGAATCGCACACCAGCGCCAGGACGCCCTCGTCCCCGATTGCCGAAAGCTGTTCCGGTGTGGATGGCGTACCGAGCACCGCCGCACTATCGTCGATCTTCCAGTCGCCCGTATGGAAGATTCTGCCGTGCGGCGTTTCGATCAACAGCCCGCTGGCTTCGGGAATCGAGTGCGCCAACGGCACGAAGGTCACGCCGAACGGGGTCAGGTCGGCCCGCTCGCCCGGGTTGATGACTTTGAGTTTCACCCGGTTGGCGATGCCCTCTTCTTCCAGCTTGCCACGAATCAGGCCCGCGGTGAACTTCGTTGCGTACAGCGGTACGCCGAGATCGTCCGCGAGATAAGGCAACGCGCCGATATGGTCCTCATGCCCGTGCGTCAGCACGATGCCGATCAGGTTTTCCGCCTGGTCCTCGATGAATTGCAGGTCGGGCAGAATCAGATCGACGCCGGGATAGGCCGGGTCGGCGAAGGTCACCCCCATATCGACCATCAACCATTTGCCGCGGCAGCCGTAGAGATTGACGTTCATGCCGATCTCGCCGGAGCCGCCGAGCGCGACGAAAAGCAGTTCGTTGTTCGGTGTCACGTACAATCTTTCAAATATTCCGGCGCGCCGCGTCGCCAGCGCAAATCTCAGGCGTGGGCGCGTTCCCACATCATCGCGAGCCCGCGAATCGTCAGATCGGGTTCGATCGAATCGAATATGGGGGTATTCTTCTCGAAAAGAACCGCCAGCCCGCCCGTGGCGACGACGGTCACTGCTCGCCCGACCTCCGCCTTCATCCGCGCGACCAGCCCCTCGATCATCGCGATATAGCCCCAGTAGATGCCGATCTGCATCTGACTGACGGTATCGCGCCCGACGACCGTGGGGTCGGCAGGCGCCTCGATCGCGATGCGCGGCAGCTTGGCGGCGGCGGCGACCAGGGCATCGAGCGACAGGTTGATGCCCGGCGCGATGATCCCGCCCTTATAGGCGCCGCGATAATCGACCCAGTCGACCGTCGTCGCGGTTCCGAAATCGATCACGATCAGATCGCCTTCGTGCAGAGCATGCGCAGCGATCGCGTTGACCGCGCGGTCGGCGCCCAGGCTCTGCGGCTCCTGCACGTCGATCGCCATGCCGTATTCGACGGGAGCCTGTCCGGCGATCAGCGCGGTCGACTTGAAGTATTTCTCCGCCAGCACCTGAAGGTTGTGCGTCGCACGCGGGACAACCGTCGACAGGATCACGCCGGTCACGTCGGCGCGGTCATAGCCTTCGAGGCTCAGCAACTGGCTGAGCCACACCGCATACTCATCGGCAGTGCGGCGCGGGTCAGTGGCGATGCGCCAGCGACCCTTCACCTCCCGCCCGTCGAGCAGCGCGAAAACGACATTGGTGTTGCCGGCATCGATCGCGAGCAGCATTCGGGTCTCTTCCGATCTAGAGCAGGAAAACGTCGCCGGCGTGAATGACACGCCGCGCGCCGTCCGCCAAGCGAAGGATGAGCGCGCCGTCGCCATTCAGCCCCTCGAAGAGACCATCGACCGCCGCCCCGTCGGGCAGGCGCACGGTGAGCGCAGTGCCGATGGGATGCGCGCCGGCTACCCAACGGCAGCGCACGACGTCGATCCCCTCGCCGCGCCAACGCTCTACCCAACGCGCGAACGCCTCGGCGAGCGTTTCGACGAAGTCGGCTGGATCGACCGTGACGCCATGGGCAGCGAGGCTGGTGGCGACGCGATCGGTGTCGGTCGGGTGATGGGCAAGGTTCGCACCGAATCCGACGATGACGGCGGTTCCGGCGCGTTCGAGCAATATTCCCGAAACCTTAGCATTATCGATGAGCAGATCATTGGGCCATTTGATCTGAACCATGCCCCCACGGCGAACCGAACCCGGCGCGGCGGAGGGAACGGCTTGCGATCCGATATTCCCGCTCTCGCGGGAATATTGGGTTGGGAGATAAGCAGAAACCGCTTCCTCCAGCGCCACGGCTGCGACCAGCGCTAGCGTCGCCGCGGGTGGATCGCTGGGGCGAACCCGGACGAGCGTCGACGCGTGGAGATTGCCCGCTGGCGACGCCCACGCCCTGCCCTGTCGCCCCCGCCCGCTAGTCTGACGGTCGGCGCGAAGCCACACGCCTTCCTCCAGCCCGGTCGCGGCGAGCGCGATCATGTCGGCATTTGTCGATCCGGTTTCCGCGACGGTGCGGATTCGATTGCTCAGAACAGCGCCTTTGCGGCCGCCGCGCTCCACGCACCGATCGGCTTGAGCGCGAACCATCCGACCGGCGAGACGAATACCGCCATTACCGCGATGACGGCATATTCGACCGCGCTGTCGCTCCGCCGATAGGGAGGTGCGGGAGCGTCGAAGTACATCACCTTGACGATCCGGAGATAATAATAAGCCCCGATCACCGATCCGACGAAGCCAGCCACCGCCAGCGGGAACAGACCCGACTGCACCGCCGCCTGGAACACCGCCAGCTTGGCGAAGAAGCCGAGCAGCGGCGGGATACCGGCAAGGCTGAACATGAAGATCGCCATCGCCGCCGCAAGTCCGGGCTGATTCTCGGACAAGCCAGACATGCTCTCGATGCTCTCGATCGGCCTGTCGTCCGCATCGCGCATCTGGAGCACGACCAGGAAGCTGCCCAGCGTCATCGCGACGTAGATCGAGAGGTAAAGCAGCACCGACGCCACTCCGGTCTGGTTACCTGCCGCCAGACCGACCAGCAGAAAGCCGACATTGTTGATCGACGAATAAGCGAGCAGCCGCTTGATGTTGCGCTGCCCGATCGCCGCCACGGCGCCGAAGACGATCGAGGCCAGGCTCGCGAAGATCACGATCTGGCGCCATTCTGCGACTGCCGGACCCATTGCTTCAATCGCGACGCGCACGCCCAACGCGACCGCCGCCACCTTGGGCGCCGAGGCGAAGAAGGTCGTCACCGGGGTCGGCGCGCCTTCGTAAACGTCGGGGGTCCACATGTGGAACGGGACGGCCGACATCTTGAACGCGAGGCCGGCGAACACGAACACGAGGCCGAAGGTCAACCCAAGCGACTTGCCTGCGCCGAACGCCGCCGCGACACCGGTAAAAAGCGTCGTGCCGCTGAAGCCGTAAACAAGGCTGATGCCGTAGAGTAGAATGCCCGAGGCGAGCGCGCCCAGGACGAAATATTTGAGACCGGCTTCGGCCGAGCGCTGGTCGCGGCGCATGAAACTCGCGAGTACATACGACGCGAGACTGTTAAGCTCCAACCCGACATA
>JAFEEZ010000132.1 GCA_018240825.1 Pseudomonadota bacterium
AGCCAAGCGCACCTATGTCGAGCGCATCGAGGTCACCGGCAACCGCAACACGCAGGACAAGGTGATCCGCCGCGAAATCCGCCTGGCGGAGGGTGACGCGTTCAACAGCTTCCAGATCAAGCGTTCGCAGGATCGCATCAACAGCCTGGGATTCTTCCAGGACAAGTTCGAGATCAAGAACGAGCAGGGATCGGCGCCCGACCGCGTGATCCTGAACGCCAACGTCGAGGAAAAGGCGACCGGCGAACTGTCGCTGTCGGCGGGTTATTCGAGCCTCGAGCGCTTCATTATCCAGGCGGGGATTACCCAGCGCAATTTCCGCGGCAAGGGCCAGGAGTTGCGCGCGAACGTCGATTATTCGGTCTATTCGAAGTCGATCCAGCTGGGCTTCACCGAACCTTACCTGTTCGACAAGAACATTGCGCTTGGCGTGGACATCTTCCGACGCGATTACAATTCGTTCAACTACCTGGGAGATCAGCGTCAGACTACCTACTCGCAGGTATCGACCGGCTTTCAAGTGCGAGTTGGCGTGCCTTTGACAGAGTATTGGTCGCTATCGGCGCGATACGGTCTCACGTTCGACAAGGTAGGCCTCGACAAGGCCAGTTATTATTCCGACACGAACAGCGACGGCGTCCTGGATACGTGTGACCCTCTCAAGGCAGGACGCTATCTTTGCGAGGCGATTGGAAGTCGCGCGACATCCGCGCTCGGCTATTCACTCGTGTTCAACAGCCTCAACGGCAGCTTGCGACCGACCGCGGGGCAACGTCTCGTACTTAGCCAGGATTTTGCGGGCCTGGGTGGTGACGTCCGCTATATCCGAACGCGCTTTGAAGGGGCCAAGTACTGGAATCTCGGCAAGGGTTTCATCTTTTCGATCAATGCCGAGGCCGGCTACATCAAATCGCTCGAAAAGAGCAAAGGTCCCGGCATCGATCCGGTGCGCATCACAGACCGCTTCTATCTCGGCGAACCACAAATCCGCGGCTTCGACATTCGCGGCGTCGGCCCGCGCGTGCAGCGGATCCCGTATATCACCGACGACAAGGGCAATCAGATTCTACAGCCTGACAAGCAGCAGATTGTCGACGATGCGCTGGGCGGCCGGGCTTACTATCTGGCCCGGTTTGAAATCGAGCCGCCGTTGTCGGGAGGCGCGCGCGAGCTGGGTTTGCGTCCATCGATATTCATGGATATCGGCGCGGTGTTCGGCATCAAGCGCCCGCTGCCCACCGCGTCCTTCCCGACGCATGTCGACCCGACCACGGGCAAGACCATCGTCGACCCGATCATCACGCCGATCACCGACAGCAGCGGGCATCCGCTCTACAGCTATACGTTGCCCGACGGCACCGGGGCGACGACAATCTGTCCGGCCGGACTGCCCGACGGAAATGGCGGGTGCAATGGCGTGACCCCGAACTCGGCGCTGACCAATACCATTGCGCCGTTCCTCGAGCGCTTTCTTGGCGATTCCCCGAAGCCGCGCCTGTCGATCGGGTTCGGGGTCAACTGGAATTCGCCGTTCGGGCCGCTCCGCATCGATATCGCCAAGGCATTGCTCCACCAGAAGGGCGACGACACCAAACTCATTACTTTCAACGTAGGGACTCAATTCTGATGAAGACGAATTTCACCTATCTCGGTCTCGGCGCGATCGCGCTGACCGCTGCGCTGGCCGCCGCGCCTGCGGAGGCTCAGACCGTCGTGACCGCCGATTTCGACGGCGCCGTCGTCAAGACCAAGGCGTTCACCGCGGCCGCAGCCACGATCAAGACGACCTATCAGGCGCAAATTACGCAGGTCGAAGGATATCAGAAGGAACTGCAGGCGCTCCTGTTGCCGTTCGACACCAACAAGGACGGCCGCATCGATGAGGCCGAGGGCCGCGCCGCGCAGGCGAGCCCGTCATGGTCGACCGTCGTCGCGAAGCAGCAGCAGATCAACACCGCCCAGGCGCCCTTTCTTCGGGCGCAAGCATATGTTTTCGAACAGGTGTCGTCGAAGCTCAACCAGGCTGTCCAGGCCGTGATCGCCGCGCGCAGCATATCGCTGATCGTCAAGCCGGAGGCGGTGGCCTTCGCCAGCCCGGTTGGCGACATCACGCCCGCGATCACCACGGAACTCGACAAGCTGGTGCCGACCGCTAGCCCGACTCCGCCCGCCAACTGGCAGCCCGGCGGCCAGCCGGCGGCGGCCGCCGCTCCGGCGCCCGCGGCTCCGACCCCGGCGTCCGGGGCGAAGAAGCCCGGTCGTTGAACAACAACGTGGCGGCGACGTCCATCGGCCCGCTTGACATCAAGCGGGTAATGGCGGCGTTGCCGCATCGCTATCCGATGCTGCTGGTCGACCGGGTCGAGGAACTCGTCATCGACCAGCGCATCACCGCGATCAAGGCGGTGAGCATCAACGAGGAATTCTTCCAGGGGCATTTCCCCGGAAGGCCGATCATGCCCGGCGTGCTCCAGGTCGAGGCGCTGGCGCAGGCCGCGGGCGTGCTCGCGGTCGAAAGCCTCGACCTCGCTGGATCGGGCAAGCTGGTTTATTTCATGTCGATCGACGGCGTGAAATTCAGGAAGCCGGTCGAGCCCGGAGTGCTGCTCAAGCTCGAGGTCGAGTTCGTCCAGAAACGCAGCCGCGTCTGCAAGTTCGCCGGCAAGGCGACGCTCGATGGCGAAGTCGCGACCGAATGCGAGTTTACCGCGATGATCGCGGACCCCCCAGGCGAGTGATGCCTGCGCAAGGTTGATTATCGGGTCTGGCGCTGTTAGGGGCCGCGCCTTCGTCGCCGGTCGGAAACCGGCGGCCCTTCAAAGGAATTTGTGACGTGAAAGCCGATACGCACCCCGATTATCACATGATCAAGGTCCAGATGACCGACGGCACCGTGTACGAAACGCGCTCCACCTGGGGTAAGGAAGGCGACACGATGACGCTCGAGATCGACCCGTTGTCGCATCCGGCCTGGACCGGAGGCCGCGGCCAGATGCTCGATTCGGGTGGCCAGGTCGCGCGTTTCAACAAGCGTTTCGGCGGGCTCAACCTCACCAAGAAGTAAGCCGCGCTTCGGCGTTACGGTTTCGACGCCGCGTTCCCGCACCGGGCGCGCGGCGTTGGCATTTTGTGCTTAACGCGCTGTTAGGCATCGCCGGCCTAGCATTTTCGCCATGGACGCCTTGCAGACCGATATTCGCGCCGAGTTCGAACCCGCCTTGATGGCGAAGCGCCGCAGCCCGCGCGCGCCCGTCTCGCTCGACGCCAAGCTGGGCAGGGGCGGCCTCGACCGGACGTTGTGCCGGATCACCGACCTGTCGCGCGATGGCGCCCGAATCAGCAGCTATTCGGCGATGAAGAGGGATTCGATGATCTGGCTGACGCTGCCGGGTATCGGGCCGATCGCCGCTACGGTGCGCTGGGCGGACGATTTCCAGGCCGGCTGCCAGTTCCACGAACCGCTAGCCGACTACCAATTCGACATCCTGGTCGCGGTCGGCCGGGCGTAAACCCGATTTCAAGCCGTCCAGCAGGCGTCAGCCGCGCTTCGGCATCGCCGTCGAGCGATTGAGATCGGCCGGAGTCAGGCGGCCCTGCCCATGAACCACCGACGGAGCGTCGTTCGCGGGCGTACGCTGCACGGGCCCGAGTTCGCGGAGATTGAACGGCCGTTCGAAGCGAACCCCGACCTTGCCTTCCTTCGACCAGCGGACATCGGCGCCAATGCCTGCGCATCCGGGAATATCGAGCTGAATCTGCGCGCCGTCGGGCAGGTCGCGAGTCGATTCGAGCAGAGCGCCGCCGACGGCAATGTTACGGATGCGGACGGTGAAGGTCATGCCGTTCCACTGCGCGTTCGCGGTGCGGATGAGGCTGTAGCGCGGCGCACGCGCATTCTCGTATCCTTTCGCGGCTACTGCTTCGACCGAGCAAGCGAGCGTGCGCGCGTCGTCCACTTCCATCGGCTTGCCGAAGATGAATCCCTGGACCTGCGAACAACCGAGTTCGCGGATCAGGTTGAGGTCGTCATGCGTCTCGACGCCTTCAGCGGTCGTATCCATCTTCAGGCTCTGCGCGAGCGAGATGATCGAGCGCAGTATCGCCTCGCTGGTGCTGCCGGTGGCTGCGGCGCCGCGCACGAACGACTGGTCGATCTTGATCTTGTTGAGGGGCGCACGTTTCAGATAGCCGAGCGAGGAGTAGCCGGTTCCGAAATCGTCGAGCGCAAGACGGACGCCGGCCGCCTTCAATCGGCGAAACGTCTCGTCGACATTGGCTTCGTCCGACAGGAACACGCCCTCGGTGATCTCGAGCTCAAGCCGGTTGGGATCGAGTTCCGACGCGGCGAGCGCGTTCATCACCGTTGCGACCAGCGTGGGACTGGCGAACTGGGTGGGCGATATGTTGACCGCGATACGGACCTGAGCCGGCCATTTTGCGGCTTCCATGCAGGCGGTGCGCAGCACCCACTCGCCGATCGCGATGATCAGCCCGCACTCCTCGGCCAGCGCGATGAACTGTTCGGTGGGCACCGATTGGCCGTTGGCGCGGACCCAGCGTGACAAGGCTTCGAATGCGACGACTTCCTCGGTGACCGTGTTCACCACCGGCTGGTAGACCAGTTTGAGTTCGCCGCGCTGGATCGCGCCGCGCAATTCCTGTTCCAACCCCTGCTTTTCCTGCGCGTCGCTGTGCATGTCGGGCGAAAACAACTTGAACGTGCCGCGGCCATCATCCTTGGCCGCATAGAGCGCCAGATCGGCGTCTCGGATCAGCGCGTCCGCGCACTGATATTGACTGCGCGCGATCGAAATTCCCACCGATGCGCCGATCGAGATTGTGTGCCCGTCGATCTGGTAAGGCTGCGACACCTGTTCGATCAGCCGCTGCGCCAAGGTGCCGAGATATTGTTCGGAGTCGATGGCCGGGAAGATCGCCTGGAATTCGTCACCGCCGAGTCGCCCGACCTGGCCGTCCTTGCCGATCACCGCGGTCAGGCGCCCTGCGACCTGTTTGAGCAGCGCGTCGCCGATGGGATGGCCTAGCGTATCGTTGACGTTCTTGAAGCGATCGAGATCGATCAGATAGAGCGCCGCGCCCTTTTTCTGTTTCTCGATGCTGCCCAGCGCGTCCTCCAGCGTCGCACGCATCAGCGTGCGGTTGGGCAGGCCCGTCAGCGCGTCGTACCGCGCCAGGCGGTTGATTTCGGCTTCGGCAAGACGCTGTTCGGTCAGATCGGTGCCGATCCCGCTGAATCCGAGAAAGCGGCCGTAATCATCGAAATGCGCGGTGCCCGAAAGCGACCACCAGATATCGTCCGACGACTTCGCCTTTACCGTCACGTCGGCGAACGGCACGCGCGCGGACAGATAGAAGCCGAGCGTGCATTCGCTGTCGTCGGTGCGACTGCCGACGTCCATGCCGAGC
>JAFEEZ010000133.1 GCA_018240825.1 Pseudomonadota bacterium
CGCGGCAGATGAGGTCACGCCTATTCCCCTCCCTGGAGGGGAGGGGCTAGGGGTGGTTGGAAGTCTCGCCGCAAGGATGAGTTGGTCGGGCCGCTCACGTCTCGCCAGGCCTCAACCCATCCCCGCCCCCTCCCTTTCAGGGAGGGGAGAAGCACGGTCGTCCTCACGCCTTCTCGATCCGCGCGAGCAGGGTGTCGACCTGCACCTGCGCACCGGCCTCGGCGTTGAGCTCCGCCACCGTCCCGTCGAACGGCGCGACCAGCCCGTGCTCCATCTTCATCGCTTCGAGCGTCAGCAGCTTCTGCCCCTTGGTCACCGCATCGCCCGCCGCGACCTCGACCGCGATCACGCGCCCCGGCATCGGCGCCAGGATCGCGCCGTCGCCGCCCGCAGCGCCCCCGTCGCCGCGCTTGGCCTTCTGGAATGCAAAAGCTGTGCCTCGATCGAAGACGATGACACGCTCGTCATCCGTGTAGCCCGTCGCGTCCGGTAGGATGAGGTCGTCGGTCAAGGTCTTGGTGATGCCACCATGATCGAGCGTGACAAACAATCGCGGCGAAGCATTCAAGCGAAATCCGGCGAGCCCCTTATCCTCTTCGCGAGCCTTGCCGAGCGCGAAAGTCGCTGCCGTTCCCCAGACAAGATCATCCGGCTCTTCGGGCGGAATGAGCGCAGTGCCGCGCTTCTCGATGAAACCCGTATCTATGTCGCCGGCGATGAATGACGGATCGCGCATCGCGCGTTCAATGAAACCTGCGTTCGTATGGACCGGCCAGATTTCAGTGCAGGCAGCTAGTGTCGCCAGCCGATCAATCGCTTCCTCTCGATCCCGCCCATGAACCACCAGCTTTGCGACCATGGGATCGTAGAAGGGAGAAATTGTATCGCCTTCTTCGACGCCGGTTTCGATCCGGCCATCGGCAGTAAACAATAGATACTGCAATTTCCCGGTGCTCGGTAGGAACCCGCGCGCAGGGTCCTCGGCATACAGCCGCGCTTCCATGGCCCAGCCGTCGATCTCCAGCTCGTCCTGCGTGCACGGCAACGGCTCGCCCGACGCCACGCGCAGCTGCCACTCGACCAGATCCTGCCCGGTGATTTCCTCGGTCACCGGATGCTCGACCTGGAGCCGCGTGTTCATTTCCATGAACCAGATGCGGTCGGCGCGCAGGCCCTCGCTCGCATCGGCGATGAACTCGATCGTGCCCGCGCCGACATAGTCGACCGCCTTGGCCGCGCGCACCGCGGCGGCGCAGATCGCCTGACGCGTTTCCTCGTCCATGCCGGGGGCGGGGGCTTCCTCGATCACCTTCTGGTGGCGGCGCTGGAGCGAGCAATCGCGCTCGAACAGGTGGACGACTTGGCCGAAGCTGTCGCCGAACACCTGCACCTCGATGTGGCGCGGGCTCAGGATGTATTTCTCGATCAGCACGCGGTCGTCGCCGAACGAGGCCGCCGCCTCGCGCTGGCACGAGGCAAGCGCGTCGAGGAAGTCCCCGGCCGCGTCGACGCGCCGCATCCCCTTGCCGCCGCCGCCGGCGACCGCCTTGATCAGCACCGGATAGCCGATCGCGTCGGCTTCCGCCTTGAGCCGATCGGGCGACTGGTCCGCGCCAAGATAGCCCGGCGTCACCGGCACGCCCGCCGTAATCATCCGCTCCTTGGCCGCATCCTTCAGCCCCATCGCGCGGATGCTGTCGGGGTTGGGACCGACCCAGATCAGCCCGGCATCCTTCACGGCCTGCGCGAAGTCGGCATTCTCCGAGAGGAAGCCATAGCCGGGATGGATCGCCTGCGCGCCGATCGCCTTCGCAGCGGCGATGACCTTGTCGCCTTGCAAGTACGAGTCGCGCGCCGGCGACGGGCCGATATGCACCGCTTCATCGGCCTGGCGAACGTGAAGCGCGCCGGCGTCGGCGTCCGAATAGACCGCGACCGTGCGAATCCCCATTTCACGCGCGGTGCGGATAATCCGGCAAGCGATCTCGCCGCGATTGGCAATGAGGAGAGACTGGATCATGACCCGAGCCCGACCTCCGCAAACTTAACGAAGCTCGCGCATAGAGGGGAATGAAAAAAGGAAGTTTGCGCCGATCGGATCATGACGTGGGTGTAGCTGAACCGGGCCGTTGTAGGACAGCAAATCGTCACGAGACCCCGCATCCGGTCGTGCGCTGCGACCAGGTCACGTTCTGGACCTTCCACGCGCCATTCTCGCGCACCATGTCAAAATGATCGACGCCGCACGTCGCGACCTTGCCGTCGACCGACAGCGTGAAGTCGCCCCACACCATCGCGATGTCGCCGTCGATCTCGATAGCGGGCTGGCCGGTGAACTGCTCGTGATATTTGTGCTCGCCGGGTTTGACGTTGGCGAGATATTCTTCCCACGTGAGATGGCGCACGATCCGCTCGCCATTGGCGCGCGTCGCCGCGACGGTCGCGCCGCCTCCTCCGCCGATGCGCAGCTGCGCGCGGATCGCGTTGGCGTCCGACGCATCGATCCCGGCGAACCACGCGCGCAGCGGCGCCATCACCTGCTCCTCCTCGCTCGCGGGCGGAGGCAGGGGATTGGCAGGCGGCAGCTTGTCGGTGGACTGCGGCGCGGCGGCGAGCGCGAGGGCGATCAGTAACGGCATCATCATCATTATCTCCTCAGCAGGCCGTGCCCCAGCTCACCTTGACCTGGCGGCTGTTGGTCCCATCGCTCATGGTCAGGATGCCACTCCCCTCGGAGCTGTCGGCCTCCGGGTGGCTGACCGCCTTGCCGACATGCTTCAGGCTGAGCCGGCGATCACCGCAAACGACCGATTTGCCGGTATCGTCGAAGTCGTAGACGTTCGGCGGTCGGCACACCTGCAACCCTTTGGGGCCGGGCGCGGTGCGCAGGATCATGCTCTCGCCGATCAGGAAGATGAAGGTGTCCTTGCCCTGACCGACCGAGGTCTCGCAGCCGGTTTCCTTCGTCGAATACATATCCTTCTCGCTGAGCGGCAACAGCGGCGGCGGGAGCACCGCGCGCTTCGTCGCGGTAGCGCCCGGTACAGCGAGGCCCGCAACCAGGACGGCTGCGGCGGCGATGGCGGCTATGCGCGTCACGTTCATCTTGAATCGCCTCTAAATCCCGCTCTGACCCAAGCCGCTGCCATTACGACGAACACGATGGCAAAGGGGACGCCGATCCACCACCAGATCACCCAACCTTGGATGTTTTCGTCATAATAGGTGTTGAACGGATGGGGTACCTTGTCGCGATCGATCGTCTTTTGCAGCCAATCTCCCCGCCCGGCGTACTCGCATTCGCTGAGCTGGGGGTCACCCTTTGAATAGTAGTCTGAACAGAGCGTTCTTGGCGTTGCGCTCAACCCTGAAAACCAAAAGTTGATGGCCGGTCTTTGCACAAGATACCAAACGATCATCCATGCGAGGGAAAGTGCGATACAAAGCCGCCCCCAACCGGTACGAGTTACCCTTTCCATCCCCATCACATCCGGAAAACCCCAAAGCTCTGGCGCTCCGGGATCGGGGCGTTGAGCGTGGCGGCGAAGGCGAGGCCGAGGACGTCGCGAGTCTGGGCCGGGTCGATGATGCCATCGTCCCAGAGGCGCGCGGTGGCGTGCCACGGATTGCCTTGCGCTTCGTAATCGTCGCGGATCGGTTGCTTGAACGCCTCTGCCTGTTCGGGCGTCCAATTCGCCGCGTCGCGATGGACGGTCGCGAGCACGCTCGCGGCCTGTTCGCCGCCCATCACGCTGATCCGACTGTTGGGCCACGTGAACAGGAAGCGCGGTGAGTAGGCGCGGCCCGCCATGCCGTAATTGCCCGCGCCGAAGCTGCCGCCGATCAATACGGTAATCTTGGGCACGCTCGCGGTGGCGACCGCGGTGACGAGTTTGGCGCCGTGCTTGGCGATCCCCTCGGCCTCGTATTTGCCGCCGACCATGAAGCCGGAGATGTTCTGCAGGAACAGCAGCGGGATGCGGCGTTGGCAGGCGAGTTCGATGAAGTGCGCCCCCTTGACCGCGCTTTCGCTGAACAACACGCCGTTGTTCGCCAGGATCGCGACCGGCATGCCCCAGATATGCGCGAAGCCGCAGACCAGGCTGCTGCCGTAGAGCGCCTTGAACTCCTGAAACTCGGACCCGTCGACCAGTCGCGCGATGACCTCATGCACGTCGTAGGGCGTACGGACGTCCTGCGGGATGATGCCGTAAAGGTCCTCGGCGGTGAATTTGGGCGGACGCGGTTCGCGCAGGTTCACGTCGGCGCCGGTCTGCGGCTGCAAGGTCGAGACGATGTCGCGGACGATTGTCAGTGCGTGTTCGTCATTCTCGGCCAAGTGGTCGACCACGCCCGACTTGCGCGCGTGGAGGTCGCCGCCGCCGAGATCCTCGGCGCTGATCACTTCGCCCGTGGCGGCCTGCACCAGCGGGGGGCCGGCGAGAAAGATCGTGCCCTGGTTGCGGACGATCACGCTCTCGTCGCTCATCGCGGGGACGTACGCACCGCCCGCTGTGCAACTGCCCATCACGCACGCGATCTGCGGGATGCCCTTCGCCGACATGTTGGCCTGGTTGAAGAAGATACGCCCGAAATGGTCGCGGTCGGGAAACACATCGGCCTGGTGCGGGAGGTTCGCGCCGCCGGAGTCGACGAGGTAGATGCAGGGCAAGCGGTTCTGCTCGGCGATCTCCTGCGCGCGGAGATGCTTCTTGACGGTCATCGGGTAATAGGTGCCGCCCTTCACCGTGGCGTCGTTACAGACGATCATCACCTGGCGGCCTGAAACGCGTCCGATCCCGGCGATCATCCCCGCGCCGGGCACCTCGCCCTC
>JAFEEZ010000134.1 GCA_018240825.1 Pseudomonadota bacterium
GCCAGCGCGTAGCTGACACCCTGATTGGTGTAAGCGCACACGCCCGCCAGAATGAGGATAAGGAATGCGCGATTGTGCACCGTGTCCCACAATTCGCGCAGCACCGC
This sequence comes from Pseudomonadota bacterium, assembly GCA_018240825.1. Taxonomy (GTDB): domain Bacteria; phylum Pseudomonadota; class Alphaproteobacteria; order Sphingomonadales; family Sphingomonadaceae; genus Sphingomonas. Next base: position 108 of record JAFEEZ010000134.1, read on the forward strand.
GCCGATCGATTGCGGCTGCGTCTCGACCTTCGGCAGCCGATGAATTTCGCCGTGGGTGCCGAACGCCGAGACCAGGATCGCCGCGACCATCAGCACCGCCGCCACAAGCGCAAGATGGTGATAGCCGGTAGGATTGAACAGGCCGTTGGGATAACCCGGCGCCGGCGTCAGGAACACGCCATAGGCCAACAGCACGATGCTGAGGCCCCCGCCCCATCCGAACAGATAGCGATAGGCCGTGATCCGTGTGCGTTCGTCGTAATCGGTGGTCAATTCGGGCGTCAGCGCCTGACTGGGCACTTCGAAACAGCTGACCGCGCTGCGCACCGCGACAGCGGTGACGAACAGCCAGCCGAGACGAAACGTCTCGCTTCCCGCCGGCGGGTTCCACAACAACAGCCAGCCGGCAGCGATCGGGAACGCCGACGCGTACAGCCACGGATGCCGCCGGCCCCAACGGCTGCGCGTGCGGTCGGAAAGGATGCCGACCATCGGATCGATGAAGGCGTCGAACACCAACGCGGCCATGATGACCAGCCCGACCTTGAACGAATTGAGGCCGAGCACCTGGTTGTAATAGATCAGCAGAAACGTGCCGAACGCGGCGTCCTTCGCGCCATAGGCGACCGACCCGAAACCGTAGGCCAGCGTTACCCCGGTCTTCAGGCGGCGCTGCACCGGGACAGCGATGCCGTCCACGGCGGCGACTGTCGCATCGCTCACGCCGCGGGCGCCTCGAGCGCGGCGAACTGGCCCGGAATGCTGTCATCCCAGCTCGCACGCGTGCCGATCAGCATGCCGCCATCGACCAGAATGTGCGTGCCCGTGACGAAGCTGGCGTCGCCGCTTGCGAGAAACGCGACCGCCGCCGCGATATCCTCCGGGCGGCCGGCGCGCTGGACCGGCTGCGCCTTGGCGGCGGTCTCGGCGATCATGCCGTTGACCTGGTCTCGCGCCGCCCCCTCGATCCCCAGCGCCGACGCGAAGATGTTGGTTGTGATGAAGCCCGGAATCACCGCGTTGACGCGGATATTGTGCTTGGCGAGGTCAGCCGCGGCCATCCTGGTCAGGTGGAGCACGCCGGCCTTGGCGGTCGAATAAGCGGTCGGAGCGTAGCCGCTGCCCAGCGCCGACACGCTCGACGTGTTGACGATCGCTCCCCCGCCACGCTTCGCCATCAACGGCGCGGCATAGCGGATACCCATCGCCACCGATTTGAGCAGCAGGCCCATCGTGCGATCCCAGTCATCGGGCGAAATCGCGTCGATCTTGTCGCGGCTGCCTGACGCCCCCGCATTGTTGAACACGACATCGAGCCCGCCGGCAGCGTCCGCAGCGGTCATCAGCGCTTCGATCTCGGCGGCTTGCGTCACGTCGGTGCGCCGGAAACGGATGCGGCCGTTCGACGTCTCCGCGAGTTCCTGCCCGCCAGCAACGTCCAGGTCCCCGATCAGCACCTCCGCACCTTCGTCGACCAGGCGCAGCGCCGTCGCGCGGCCGATGCCCGACGCGCCGCCGGTGACGACCGCGCGTTTACCCTGAAACCGCATCCCGATCTCCTTTTCGCATCAGCATAAGGGGGTGCCGAGGGCGGTCAATCCGCGTTTTTCGAATTTCGGGTTTGCGGGCCGCGGTGCTTTGATGCATCGCGTTCGCCAAACGATGGGGAGAGGCACGATGGCGCTCGACGCCGAAACCTTCGATGCGTTGGTCGATACGGTGCGCCGGTATGTCGCCGACCGGCTCCGCCCGCTCGAAGCCGAGGTCGAGGCGAACGACGCAATCCCCGACGACGTCATGGCGGAGATGAAGGCGATGGGCTTGTTCGGCCTGTCGATCGCGGAGGAATATGGCGGCCTGGGGCTGACGATGCTGGAAGAGGCGAAGGTCGCGGTCGAACTCGGTCGCACCACGCCGGCGTTCCGCTCGACTTTCGGTACTAACGTAGGGATCGGCAGTCAGGGCCTGGTGATGGCGGGCAACGATGCGCAGAAAGCCGAATGGCTGCCCAGGATCGCATCGGGCGAGATCATCACCAGCTTTGCGCTGACCGAACCGGATGTCGGGTCGGATTCCGGCGCCGTAAAGACCAAGGCGGTGTGGGACGGTCAGGCGTATCGGTTGTCCGGCGCCAAGCGCTTCATCACCAATGCCGACAAGGCGGACCTGTTCACCGTCATGGCGCGGACCGGCGATGAGCCCGGCGCGCGCGGGGTTTCCGCCTTTTTGGTTCCCCGTGCGCTCGCCGGCGTGACGATCGGCGAGCCCGAGAGGAAGATGGGACAAAAGGGCGCGAAAGTCGCCGACGTGATCTTCGACGACGTGATCGTGCCGGTCGAGAACCGGCTGGGCGCGGAAGGCGAAGGGTTCAAGATCGCGATGCGTGTGCTCGATCGCGGGCGGCTGCATATCTAGGCGGTGTGCGTCGGGGTGGCCGAGCGGCTGATCGCCGACTGCGTGGCGTATGCGACCGAGCGCAAGCAATTCGGCAAGCCGATCGCCGAGCATCAACTGATTCAGGGCATGATCGCCGATTCGAAGACCGAGGCGCTCGTCGCTCGCGCGATGGTGCTGGAAACCGCCGCCGCCAAGGACGCGGGCAAGGACGTCGTGATGGAGTCCGCCGCCGCCAAATATTTCGCCAGCGAGATGGTCGGCCGCGTCGCCGACCGCGCGGTGCAGATTTATGGCGGCGCGGGATACATCGCGGATTACGGGATCGAGCGGCTGTACCGCGACGTCCGGCTGTTCCGCATCTACGAAGGCACCAGCCAGATCCAGCAGATCATCATCGCGCGCGAGACGATCAAGCGCGGA
>JAFEEZ010000135.1 GCA_018240825.1 Pseudomonadota bacterium
CTATCGCTACGACCACTTGTTTCTCGCGCCGCCCTGGCCGGAGATTTACGAGAACGACGCCGATCGCCGGCACAATCTCGACAAGGCACTATCGGATTATGACCGCGTTGCTCTGGCTCCCGTTGCTGCTGTTCGGGGCGCTCGCCGATTTCGTGCTCGAAACGCTAGGACTTCACCGCCCCACGCTCGAATAAGCGAACCCGGCCTTCGCGACGTCGTCCGGCCGGTACACGTTGCGCAGGTCGACCATCACCTTGCCTGCCATCACGCCCGCCAGCCGCTTGAGATCGAGCGCCCGGAACGTGTCCCACTCGGTCACGATCGCGACGGCATCCGCGCCCGCCGCGGCCTCGTAGGCGCTGGTGCAATAGGCGATGCCGGGCATCATCGCCTTCGCGGCGTCCATCCCCTCGGGATCATAGGCCCGCACGCTCGCGCCGGCGTCGAGCAGGCTCTGGACGATCGCGAGACTCGGCGCGTCGCGCATGTCGTCGGTATTGGGCTTGAAGGTCAGGCCGAGCACCGCGACGGCCTTGCCCCGCGCGTCGTCGCCCAGCGCCTTGATGATCTTGCGTCCCATGGCGCGCTTGCGGGCGTCGTTGACCTGCACCACTGCTTCGACGATCCGCGTCGGCGCGCCGAAATCCTCGGCGGTCTTGAGCAAGGCCAGCGTGTCCTTGGGGAAGCACGACCCGCCATAGCCGGGGCCGGCGTGCAGGAACTTCGATCCGATGCGGTTGTCGAGCCCGATCCCGCGCGACACGTCCTGCACGTTCGCGCCGACCGCCTCGCACAGATCGGCGATTTCGTTGATGAAGGTGATCTTGGTCGCAAGGAACGCGTTCGCCGCGTACTTGATCAGCTCCGACGTGCGGCGGCCGGTGAACAGGATCGGCGATTCGTTGAGGTAGAGCGGGCGGTAGACGTCGCGCATCACCTGGCGCGCGCGCTCGTCATCGGTGCCGATGACGATCCGGTCGGGGCGCTTGAAGTCGCCGATCGCCGCGCCTTCGCGCAGGAATTCGGGGTTGGAAACCACCGCCACGTCGATATCGGACCGTTCCTCGCGCAGGATTTCCTCGACCTTGTCGCCGGTGCCGACGGGAACGGTCGACTTGGTCACGACAACGGTCGGACCGGTCACCGCCGCGGCGATCTCGCGCGTCGCGTCGAACACATAGGTCAGATCGGCGTGACCATCGCCGCGCCGCGACGGCGTGCCGACCGCGATGAACACCGCGTCGGCGCCCGCGACCGCCGCCGCAAGGTCGGTGGTGAAGGTCAGCCGCCCGGCCTTGACGTTCGTCTCGACGAGCTGGTCGAGCCCGGGCTCGTAGATCGGCATCCGCCCGGCCCTGAGCGCGTCGATCTTCGCCGCATCCTTGTCGACGCACACCACGTCGTGCCCGAAATCGGAGAAACAGGCGCCGGAGACGAGGCCGACATAGCCCGATCCGATCATCGTGATTTTCATGAATTGCCTCGACAGGTGGGGAACAGGAACGTCCGGTTGGACGCCAGATTGTGTTGCCGACCCTCTAGCGCAAGCGCGCGCTTTTGCCAGTGATTAGGTGACGACGATATCGTCGGTGCCCAGATCATCGGCGTGGGCGCAGAATTCGGCGGGACGGCGCGTCATGCGCTCGATCTCAACTAGCGCGTCAACGATATGCGGTTCGGCGCGGGCAAAGATGGTCCGGTCGACATCGACCTTATCTACTAGGTTGTGCTTGGCGTTGCGCGCCACGAGGTAGAGTTTGGTCGAGCCCTTCGCGAGCGCCGCGGTATCGAGCCATCCGAGTTGTATATGGAAGGGCCCGCCTGAACGCTCAACCGCGCCGACCATGTGAGACGACGCAAAGCCGTATGTCGGATCGGTTGTAAGCTCGAGGCTCAGCTTGAGTGGCCTGGGCCGCTTTCCCGGGCGCCGTTCCCAAATGTGCCACATGATCGAAACGTAACCATAGTCGAGCGCGTAGCGGCCGTCGGCCTTCCGAAAGAAGGCGCCGGTGATCCAGGGGTTCTTGAATGTCCCGTCGCCGGCATCCCATTGGAGGTATGCCGACGGCGGTTCGCCCGAATCCATGATCTGGAAGTCGGCCTTGATGACGCCGAAATCGCCGCGGTGTTCGATCGTGCAGGCGTAGCCGGGTTGGGGTTTGCGCTTCGCAGGCGCTGCGGCGATGAGAATTGAAGCGGCGGCAACGCCAGCGAGGCACAGGATTGATCGACGGGGCATCGTGTCCCTCTCGGGCTGCGGAGACTGTATGATGAATGCGTTGGGCGACAATTTGTTGACGCAGATGTCTTAACGGACCGCTGTGAAACGGCTGTCGCCTGCCGGTCGGGACGACCTCAACGGAGAACAACTGACCAGCGGCGCCGCGGCGAAGCCGCGTCGTCGGTCGGGCGGCTGCGCGCCCGCCGGCCGTGCTCGTCGCTCGGCGCTTGCGCCGATCGCGAAATAGCGCCGCTATTTCACTTCGACGCGCATGAAAAAGGGAGGCCGGTTTCCCGACCTCCCCAATTCTTCCATCGAAGGAACTCGACTTACTGACCCGAACCCGGACCGTAAGTGATTTCCACGCGACGGTTCTGGACCTCGCGGACGCCGTCGGCGGTCTCGACGCGCGGACGGCTTTCGCCGAACGCCTGCTCGCTGATCACGCCATCGGGGATCGAGTGTGCGACAAAGTACGCCTTCACCGCGTCGGCGCGACGCTGCGACAGGCCCACATTGTACTTCGCCGAACCCGACCGGTCGGCGTGACCGGCCAGCATGACCTGCGCGTTGCCGCAATTCGCATATTGCGCGATCGCATTGTCGAGGATCGACGCCGCTTCCGGCGTGATGTCCGACTTGTCCCACTCGAAGAACACGATGAACGGTCCCGGCGAGCACACCACCGGCGGCGGCGGCGGCGGCGGGGTCGGCTCGGGCGGCGGCGGCGGCGGCACGGGGGCCGGCGGCGGCGGCGGCGGAGCCGGCGGTTCGCCGAAGTTGAACGTCACGCCGCCGAGCAGGCTGTGCGACCGGAAGCGGCCGTCCAGCGTGCGGCCGGCGACATCGACCAGCTTGACGTTCTCGGCGTTGAAGAAGCGATACTTCAGCGTCGCGTCGATATTGTCGGTCAGCGGAGCGCGAATGCCAGCGATTGCCTGCCACGCGAACACGGTGTCCGAATCGTCGAGGAAGCTGCCGCCCCGGCTCAGTGCGTATTTCTCCGCCTTGATCCGCGCGACGCCGACACCGCCGCCGACGAAACCCTGGAGGCCGTCATCGTCGCCGAAATCGAGCATGCCGTTAAGCATGAAGCTCAGGGCGGTGGTCTTCCCACCTGGGGCCTCATACGTGCCGGGAACCGCGCCGCCGTTGGGCACAGCCGCGCCATTGGTCGAGAAGGCCGGGGTCCGCAGCGTCGAACGCCACCTGGTCAGGTTGGCGCCCTTGTACGAGACTTCAGCCTCGACGCGGAACATGCCGAAATCGTAGCCGACGTTGCCGCCGACATCGTAGCCATATTCATGATCCGCCTGAGCGGCGTCCTTGGTCTTGGTCGCACCGCTGGTGATGTCGAAGTGAATGTCCTCGACAATCATCGCGCCGCCTTCGACGCCAACATACCACGCCTTGTCACGCGCGAGCGCGGGCGTCGCAAGTGCGGTTGAAGCGAGCGCCACGGCAATGGCAAGCTTGCGCATCTGTATCCCCTTTCACAATGTCACTACGGACAGCGCAAACTCACTAACCAATGGAAGGTTTCCGCGCAAGCGAAACAAACCGGGTTAGCTGTGGCGTCCGCGCAACACTTTTTTCGCGCTTTTCCGCCGCTTCCGGCTCACGTCGCGATCAGGCCGTGCGCGCGCAGCGCGGCGAGGATCGCGGCCAGCGCGGCGCGCGATTCAGCGTCGATCACCGCGCCGCCGGCGGGGGTCGCGACCGCCGCCTGCCGAGGGCCGACGACGCGATCGCCGCCGATGACGAGGTGCGCGCACGCTTCCTCGCCCAACACCCAGCCGCCGCCGGCGAACCGCGCGGTCAGGCCTGCGCCGATCACCCGCACCGCCATGCCCTCGACCGGCGCGACGAACCGCCAGCCGCCGTCCGTCCAGCCCGCCAGATGCCCCGCCTTGCCCGTCCAGGCGCCCGTCGGCGCGGCGCCGACGATCCAGGATTGGCCCGATTCGGGCGCGGTCGGCGGCGCCTCTGCGCCCATCGCTTCGGCTGCGGGCTGAACGATCAGATCGAGCGCGGCGAGCGCTTCGTTGTGGAACATCTCCTTCTGCGCCTGCCCGGGCTGGAGCAGCGGGAGCGCGAAACGGCCGGTCTGGGTGTCGCTCATCACATCGATCCTTCGTCAGGAAATTTCGAGACTCGCCGGCGGCGATTCCGCCAGCACGCCGATCTGGCGCACGGCGATGACCGCGCCGCTCACCATCTCGCCGGGGTCGAGCGGGCAAGCGCGATCGGCGGTGACGATCGTGCGCGACGTTCCCGTCGGCGGCGCGATCGTGACTCGATAGGCTTCGCTTTCCTCGGCGATCGGCACGTCGCCGCCGTCGATCCAGCGGAACCCGGCGCGGCTGCGGCGCGTCCAGGCCAGCGTCAGCGCGCCCGCAACATTATTCAGGCGAAGCTGCGCCGGGCTGGGCGGACGCACCGACTTGCCCTCCGTCAGGCAATCGGCCTCCACCGGTCCGCCGGTATCGCCAATCCCGCTCGCGAGCACGCGAACGGTCGATCCGATGGCGGCGACCGGCAGATCGATCGCCGCGACCGCCTCGGGCGCCAACAGGACGAATCGGTCGCCGGCCGCCTGCGTCCCCGCCGCCGCCTCGGTCCCGCGCCGCCCGCGCCACAGGTGCGACAGCCGCCAGCGCGTCGGGCCGATCTGCTCGGCGCGGCCGAACTGGAGCAATTCGTCGCCCGCCAGCGCCAGGTTGCCGCCCCGGTCGAGCGCGGCGCCGTCGGCATCGTTCAGCGCCATGTCGGCGCGCGCCAGGTCGACCTCGAAACTGTTCGCCAGGTCGGCCAGAGCCGACCACGCCGCGCCGGGCGCGCTCGCGAGCGCGCCGATGGTCGCGGGCGCCGCGGTCTCCCCGCCGTCGCGCCAGCTCGCCCCGCCGTCGAGGCTGTAGAGCAGGCTGGCGCGCCGCCACCCGGCGCCCGTTCCGTTGGCCATCACCGACAGGCGCGGCGCGGCGAGCGGCGAATCGCCCGGCGCGGGCAGCTCCGCGACGCGCAGGATCGTCGTCCCCGCCACGCGGTCGGGCGCGGGCGAGGCGCGCCCCGGCGAGGCGCTCGCGATCGTCACCGGCGGCGTGGCGCGCACGCACGTCAGCGTCGTGACCATGTTTTCCAGCGCCGCCTCGGCCACGCGCCAGCGTCCGTCCTCGCCGCCGATCGCGACCAGACTGCCGGGCGCGATACCCGCAGCGTCGGCCGGCAGGGCGACGATCCGCTGTTCGCGCTCGATATCGGCGCGCGCCACCCACGTCTCCGCCAACGCCTTCGCCGCCCCCGCCGCCAGCGCCGCCGGCAGGTCGATCCGGTCGTCGCGGCTCCCCGCGCCCGGCCGCCGCGCGCGCTGAACGCCGGTCTGATAGTCGCGCGCCGGATCGTAATAAGCGAGGCTCAGCGTCTTCGGCGACCGTTCGATCGGCGCGATCGTCCGCCGCGCCGCCGTGCCGCGCGACGCCGCGTAGCCGCCATCGGCCACCGCCGTCACCGGACCGTCCGCGTCGGTCATCGCCAGCGCGCCGCCATCGGCGACGAACCGCGCGCCGCTCGCCGACGCCAGCATCTCCGCCACCGCGCGCGCCGATCCGCCATAGGCCGAAAAACCGTCCAGCGCCGCCGCCGTCCCGCCGTCGGCGATCGCCCCGCCCGCAATTTCCGCCGCGATCGATCCGACATGCGCCGCACCCGCATCGGCGATCAGTTCGAAGGTCAGCGACGGGATTCGGTTGCCGAAATCGCCGAGCGGCATGTTCTCGAACACCGCATAGGCGCACCCGCGATGCGCCGGGGCCGCGTCCGCGCCCTCGATCGACGCGATCAGCGGGTCGGCCGCCTGATCCTCGCCGCCCAGGTGCAGCCGGAACCCCGTCGCCACCTTGAAATCGCCCGCGGCCCCGCGCAGCAAATTGCCGTCGGCCCATATCCGCCCCGCTCCCTGCACCGGCCGCCCCGACAACAAAACCGCGAACGACGCCGAATAGCTGTACGTCGTGGTCGACGGCTGCCCCTTGCGATGGCTCGTCGACCGGCTCTCGATCAGATC
>JAFEEZ010000136.1 GCA_018240825.1 Pseudomonadota bacterium
CGACTGGTATGTGAACCCGTCGGCGCCGACCGAGCGGATGAAGGTGACGGTCACGATCCTCGATCAGGACCTGCGCGCCGACGCGGTCCGCGTCGCAGCACTTCGCCAGATCAACCAGGGCGGCCAGTGGGTGGCCGCGCCGGTGCAGGCCGCGACCGTCCAGAAGCTCGAGGATATCATCCTTACCCGCGCCCGGGATCTGCGTCGCGCGGCCGTCGTCGCCAAGTAGCAACCGGTGGGCGGCTGATGCCCCGCCCAACAGGATAACAGACCATGTCACGCTTCAATCCACTGAAGGCCGACGCCCGGTGGCAAAAGGTGTGGGACGAACGCCAGACGTTCGCCGCGAGGGATGATTCGCCCAAGCCCAAGAGCTACGTGCTCGAAATGTTTCCGTATCCCTCGGGACGGATCCATATGGGACACGTCCGCAACTACACGATGGGCGACGTGCTGGCGCGCTATCGCCGGATGAAGGGCATGGAAGTGCTCCACCCGATGGGGTGGGACGCGTTCGGCATGCCGGCCGAGAATGCGGCGATGGAGAAGGGCGTGCATCCCGGCGGCTGGACGCGGGCGAACATCGCGACGATGAAGGCGCAATTGAAGCGGCTGGGCTTCGCGCTCGACTGGAGCCGTGAACTGGCGACGTGCGAGCCCGATTATTACGGGCACGAGCAAGCGCTGTTCCTCGACATGTTCGCGAACGGGCTGGTCTACCGCAAGGAATCGTCGGTCAACTGGGACCCGGTCGACATGACCGTGCTGGCCAACGAGCAAGTGATCGACGGGCGGGGCTGGCGATCGGGCGCACTGGTCGAAAAGCGCAAGCTCAACCAGTGGTTTCTGAAGATCACGCAGTTCGCCGACGAATTGCTGGAAGGGCTGGGCGAGCTGAAGAACTGGCCCGACAAGGTCCGGCTGATGCAGGAAAACTGGATCGGCAAAAGCCAGGGTCTGCAATTCCGCTGGAAGATGAGCGACGGGGGGGAGGTCGAGGTGTTCACCACGCGCCCCGACACGATCTTCGGCGCAAGCTTCGTCGCGGTCGCGGCGGATCACCCGATTGCGCAAAGACTTGCGGCGAATGACGCCAAGGCGGCGGCGTTCGTCGAACTGTGCAAGCTGGGCGGCACCACCGCGGCCGAACTGGAGACGCAGGAGAAGCTCGGCTTCGACACCGGGCTGACCGTGACGCATCCGTTCGACGCGACGATCAAGCTGCCGCTCTACATCGCGAACTTCGTGCTGATGGACTATGGCGCCGGCGCGGTGTTCGGCGTGCCGGCGCACGACCAGCGCGACTTCGAATTCGCGAGCAAATACGGCCTGACCATCCGCCGTGTCGTGTCGGATGGCGACAAGACCGATCCGGTTTTCACCGACGCCGAGGCCTGGTCGGGGCCGGGCACGCTGTTGAACTCGCATTTTCTCGACGGGATGGACGTCGAGGACGCCAAACGCGAGGTCATCCGCCGCGCCGAGGATGGCGGCTGGGGCCACGGCACCACGGTGTTCCGGCTGCGCGATTGGGGCGTCAGCCGCCAGCGTTACTGGGGCACGCCGATCCCGATCATCCACTGTGCGACGTGCGGCGCGGCGCCGGTGCCGCGCGATCAGCTGCCGGTAATGCTTCCCGAGGACGTGTCGTTCGATGTCCCGGGCAATCCGTTGGATCGCCATCCGACCTGGAAGCATGTCGCCTGCCCCTCGTGCGGCGGTGAAGCGGTACGCGAAACCGACACGCTCGACACGTTCGCCGATTCATCATGGTATTTCATCCGCTTCGCGAGCGCGCCCGAGGATCGGCCGTTCGACCGCGCGACCGCCGAAAAATGGTTGCCGGTCGGGCAATATATCGGCGGGGTGGAGCATGCGATCCTGCACTTGCTCTATGCACGCTTCTGGACTCGCGCGCTGCGTCACATGGACATGCTCGACGTCGCCGAACCGTTCGCCGGGCTGTTCACGCAAGGCATGGTGACGCACGAGACCTACAAGTCGGTCGAGGGCAAATGGCTGTCGCCCGACGAGGTGCGTAACGGCAGCGAGATCGAAACCGGGCTGCCGATCACGGTTGGCCGCATCGAGAAGATGTCGAAGTCGAAGAAGAACACGATCGATCCCGAACCGATCGTCGACCAATACGGCGCCGACGCGACGCGGTGGTTCATGCTGTCCGATTCGCCGCCCGAGCGCGACCTGCAATGGAGCGAAGCGGGGATCGAGGGTGCGTGGCGCTTCGTCCAGCGGCTATGGCGGCTGGTCGACGGGATCACGGAGGGCGAGGGCGGCGACGCCGCGCTCGACCGCAAGCTTGCGCAGACGGTCGCGGGGGTCGCGACCGACATCGAAGCGCTACAGTTCAATAAGGCGGTCGCCAAGCTCTACGAGTTGGTCAACACAATCGAAAAGGCCGCGCCGTCGGCCTCGCGCACGACCGCAATCCGCACGCTGGTGCGGCTGGTCGCGCCGATGACCCCGCACCTCGCGGGAGAAGCGTGGGCGGCGATGGGCGCAGGGGGGCTGGTCGCGGACGCCGACTGGCCGAGCTACGATCCCGCTTTGCTGGTCGACGACGAGGTGACGATCGCGATTCAGGTCAACGGCAAGTTGCGCGACACGCTGACCATGCCCAGGGGTTCGCCCAAGGGCGCGATCGAGGCCGCCGCGCGCGCCAACGCCAACGTCGTGCGTCTGCTCGACGGCGCGGAGCCCAAGAAAGTGATTGTCGTCCCTGATCGTCTGGTCAATCTGGTCGCATGAAGCGGCTCGTGCTCCTGCTCGCGCTCACGCTCACAGCCTGTGGTCTGCATCCGCTTTATGAAGGCGGAGGGTCGGGGAACGTCGCGCGCGGGCTGGCGGGAATCGAGGTCGCGCCGATCGCGGGCAAGACCGGTTATTTGATGACCAACGCGCTGCGTGATCGCTTGCCCGCACGCGCGGATACGGCGCCGAAGTACCGGCTCGAGATCAAGCTGGACGATTCGATCGTCGGGTTGGGCGTGCGGCGCGACAATACCGTCACGCGCGAACGCCGATCGCTGCGCGCCCGGTATCAACTGGTCGATGCGGCCACCGGAGAAACGCTGCTCGACGCGACCGCTGGTTCCGACGCCGGGGTCGACGTGGTCAGTTCCGAATACGCCACCATCGCCGCCGAGAATACGGCGCTCGAAAACCTGACCGACATCGTCGCCGATCAGATCGTGACTCGTATCGCGGTCTATGCGCGCCGCGCCGCGGTGAAGTGAAAGCGTCGGAAAACCAATTAGTTAATGCGCTTGATGCAGCATCGCCGGCGATTCGACTCTACCTCCTTCACGGCCCCGACGAGGCCGGCGCAGCCGATTATGCAGCGCGCCTCGGCCGCGCGCTTGGCGTCGACGCCGAAAAGGTGCTCATCGACGGATCGTCTCTGAAAGGCGATCCCGGCCGGGTGGTCGACGAAGCGCGTTCGTTGGCGCTGTTCGGCGGCCGACGCTGGATTCTCGTTAGCGGGGCGGGAGAAGATGCACTGGAGGCGGCGCAATTGCTGATCGCCGAACCGCACGTCGAGCACGCCGTCGTGATTCTCGCGCCCGGAGTGCGCACCAAGGGCAAACTGGTCGAATTCGCCGTCGCGCAGCCGGCCGCAATGAGTTTCGCCTGCTATGTGCCCGACGGCGCCAACGCCGAACGCCTGGTGGCCGCGATCGCACGCGAGCACGGTCTGCGACCTAGCCAGAACGCGACGCGGCGGTTGATGGCCGCTTCGAACGGCGACCGCGCGGTCATCGCCCGTGAGGTCGAAAAGCTGGCGCTCTATCTCGACGCCGCCCCTGATCGTCCGCGCGATCTCGATAATGACGTGCTCGACGCGCTGGGGGCGGAACTCGGCGATTCACAGATGTCCGATGTCATCGATGCCGCGCTCGAAGGGCGGGTGCGCGATATTGCGCGCGAACTCGCCCGATTCACCGAATCCGGCGGCGCGGCGATTCCGCTGCTGCGTCAGATCGTCCGCAAGCTGATGAATCTGGCGGTGATGCGGGGTGAAGTCGACAGCGGCGCGGACGTCGCGGCGACGGTCAAAAAACGCCGGCTGCATTTTCGCGAGGAGCCGGGGACGATCCGCCTGCTTCAGCGCTGGCGCGCGGGCGAGATCGCGGCGGCGATCGGACGTCTGCGTCGCGCCGAACGCGCACTGATGTCGCCGGGCGGAGCGGGCGAGATTCTGTCCGACGCTGCAATTACGGAAACGACGCGCGCGGCGGCCAGGGCGCGCTGATTCAACGCGCGTTAAAGCGGTTCGCCGGTCAGCCGCTGGCAGACCATGTCGAGTTGATCGAGCGTCGAATAGGCGACCGTCAGCGTCCCGCCCTTCGGGCCATAGCTGATCCTGACGCCAAGTCCGATGACGTCGCTTAGCTGACGCTCGAGCGCCGCGATGTCCGCGTTGCGACCGCTACCCGACCCGTTTTTGGCGTCATCGCTCTTGGCGGAGCGTGCGAGCCGCTCGGTTTCGCGCACCGACAAGCCCTTGGCGACAACTTCAGCCGCCAGGCGCTCGACATCGGGGGCCCCGATCAGTGCGCGAGCGTGGCCCATGTCGATCCGGCCATCGATCAGCAGCGCTTGCACGCTTTCAGGAAGATCGAGCAACCTCAACAGGTTGGCTATATGGCTCCGCGATTTGTTGACGAGTTTGGCAAGTGCTTCCTGCGTATGGCCGAACTCCGTGACCAACCGTTTGTAGGCATCGGCTTCCTCCACCGCATTGAGATCGCGGCGTTGGATGTTCTCGAGCACCGCGATCTCGAACGTGTCGGCATCGTCGAGCTCGCGGACGATGACGGGCACCTCGTGCAAGCGGGCGCGCTGCGCCGCTCGCCAGCGGCGTTCGCCGGCGACGATCTGATAATTGCGGCCATGCGGCCGGACCAGAATCGGCTGAAGCACGCCGCGCGCCGCAATCGATTGCGCCAACTCCTCCAGCGCGGCTTCCTCGAACGCTCGCCGCGGCTGGTCCGGCTGCGGGGTCAGCGCCCCGACCGGCATCATGCGAATGCCCGACGCCGCGTCGCCGGTCGCGGGCATCGGCTCCGCGGCGATATCGCCCAGCAAGGCGTTGAGGCCGCGCCCCAGACCCGATCGTGGCTTGCTGCTCATGCCGCAACCGCCGACTTGGCGGGCGGCAGCCGCCCGATCAATTCGCGGGCGAGCGCCATATACGCTTCCGACCCGGAGCAGCGATAATCGTAGATCAAGGCAGGCACTCCATGGCTCGGCGCTTCGGATAGCCGGACGTTGCGCGGGATCACCGTGTCGAACACGACCTTGCCGAGGACAGCGCGTACGTCGGCCGACACCTGTTCGGTGAGACGATTACGCCGGTCGTACATGGTGAGCGCCACGCCGAGGATGGCGAGGCCCGGATTGAATCGCGACCGTATCCGTTCGACGGTGCTGAGAAGCTGGCTAAGCCCTTCTAAAGCAAAGAATTCACATTGCAGCGGCACCAGCAGCGAGTCCGCCGCGACCATCGCATTGATGGTCAACAGCCCAAGCGATGGAGGACAATCGATCAAGACGACATCCCAACGGCCATCCGAGGCCGAAAGGGCGTGGTCGAGCCGATGGGTGCGTTCCTCATAATCGACCAGCTCGATCTCAGCGCCGGACAGGTCGACCGTCGCGGGCACGATGTCGAGTTGAGGCACCGCCGTCGACCTCGCTGCGTCGCCGACACGCACTTCACCAATCAGCACTTCGTAACTCGATTTCGCACGGCTCGAGCGATGAATGCCAAGACCGGTAGACGCGTTGCCCTGAGGATCGAGATCGACGATAAGCACCTTTTTCCCGGTCGCCGCCAGCGCCGTGCCGAGATTGATCGCGGTTGTGGTCTTACCCACTCCGCCTTTTTGGTTTGCGACAGCGATGACTGTCATCGGCGCCTCACGTTGCGGGCGACCACAATAGCCGATTCGGAATTGGTAATGCTCGGTTCCACGTGAAACACTCCATGCCACTTCCGCCGCGCCTCCGCCACCTCCTCTCGAGTGTTGCGGCCCTTTGGAAGCAACCATACCGTATGATCGTCGGCGCAGTGCCCCGCGGATGCAAACAGCGCGCCGACGCGCCCAACCGCCCGCGCTGAAATAATTGCGGCTTTTTCGCGCAAACCTTCAACCTTGTCGGTAACAACCGTGACTCTCGTCAGACCAAGCCGACGGGCGGCGTCACGCAAGTGATCAGCCCGCAATCGCCGCGGCGCCGCCAGGATCATGACGCGATCGGGGTCGGCCGCCGCAACGGCCAGACCGGGAAAACCGGCTCCTGTACCGATGTCGAGCCACGTTCCGGTTGGCGCCAGCAATAGCAGTTGGAGCGAATCGACGATATGCCGCGCCCACATCGCCTTCACCGTAGAGCGCGCAATCAGGTTCTGACGTTGGTTCTCGGCAGTGACGATCTCTACCAGTCGATCCAGTCTGCCCATCACAGAGGAATCGAAGTAGCAAGCCGCCCAAGCTCGCGCCTCAACGTCGTTCACGCCGCGCGCCGGTTGGCATGGAGGAGGATGGCCGTAAGCGCAGCGGGCGTTATCCCGCGAATGCGTCCGGCGGCCGCCAGGGTCGTCGGCCGGGCGGCCGTCAGACGCTCGATCATCTCGATCGACAGCCCCGGAATAGCCGCAAAGTCGAGATCCCCGTGCAATTCTACGCGTTCGCTCGCGCGAAGTTCCGCCATCTCTGTTTCCTGGCGCTCCACATACGGAGCGTAACGCGCATCATCGATCGCCTCGAGAGTCACAGGAGTGACAGCGCCGGCAAGCTCCGGAGCGACGTCGGCAAGGCCGACATCGGGGAAACGAAGCCATTCCCGCGCGGTGCGGCGCCCGCCATCTTGCCCGACGCCAGTGTGCGCGAGCGCGCTGGCGGTAATTGGGCGGGAAAGAGCAGCATCGATCGCCGCGCGCTCCGCATTCCGCGCACGCACATGCCGCAGGCGATCCGGGCCGAGCAGGCCCGCTGCTTCCGCCGCCGGGGACAAGCGGGTTTCGGCGTTATCGGCACGCAGCCGCAGCCGAAATTCGGCGCGAGCAGTCAACATGCGATAAGGTTCGGTAACGCCCTGCAATACCAGGTCGTCGATCATGACGCCGATATAGCTTTGCGTGCGGTCGAGAACGAACGGGCTAAGGCCAAGCGCAAGCGCCGCAGCGTTGGCGCCCGCGACAAGGCCCTGGGCCGCCGCCTCCTCATACCCGGTGGTGCCGTTGATCTGGCCCGCACAGAACAGTCCGGGTAGCGCCGTCAGACCAAGCCGATGGTCGAGCGAGCACGGGTCAATGTGCTCGTATTCGACGGCATAGCCGAACGCCGTGATGCGAGCCCGTCCCAACCCGGGGATCGATGCGATCAACGCCGCCTGCACATCGGCGGGAAGCGAGGTGGAAAGACCATTGGGATAGACGGTCGCGTCGTCCAGGCCCTCCGGCTCGAGAAATACCTGGTGCCCGTCGCGGTCGCCGAACCGGCGAACCTTGTCTTCTATCGAAGGGCAATAGCGCGGACCCTCTCCCTCTATTTCGCCGCTGAAGAGCGGCGAACGATCGAACGCCGCGCGAATTGCGGCATGCGTCGCTTCCGTAGTGCGCGTGATCGCGCACGCCAATTGGGGGAGGGGGCGAGCGAACGAAAGCGCGGACATCGTCCAGAACTCTTCATCGGAAGGCTGACGCTCCAGTCTCGCCCAGTCGATCGTGCGGCCATCCAGCCGCGGCGGCGTTCCGGTCTTCAGCCGCGTCATTGGCAGACCGAGGTGGCGCAGCTGATCCGCCATCGCGGTAGCCGCGCGCTCACCGAGCCGGCCGCCCGCCTCGCGATCTTCACCGCGAAACATACGCGCGCCGAGGAAGGTTCCGGTGGCGAGCACAATCGCAGGAGCGTTTATGACGCGGCCATCGGCAAGCGTAATGCCGGTGGCGACGTTGCGCCGAATGTTGAGCGAGACTGCCTCGCCGGCGATCCAGGAAACGCGGCGATGCGCGCGGAGCAGTCCGCGTACGGCGCCGCTGAACCGCCCGCGATCGGCCTGCACCCTCGGCCCGCGGACCGCCGCGCCCTTGCTGCGATTGAGCAGGCGGTAGTGAATGGCGGCCGCATCTGCCGCTCGCGCGATAATGCCATCACAAGCGTCGACTTCGCGCACCAAATGCCCCTTGCCCAGACCGCCAATGCTGGGGTTGCAGGACATCGCGCCGATATTAGCCAGATCAAAGGTGACCATCGCGACTTTTGCGCCTCGTCGTGAGGCGGCCGCGGCCGCCTCGACGCCGGCGTGGCCGCCGCCTACGATGATGACGTCGAAAGTCATGGCGTGGGAGTAACACGTTGTTTCACGTGGAACACTATTTTCCAACGCAGAACTTGACGAACAGCGCATCAAGCATCGCTTCGACGCCTACATGGCCGGTGATTCGCGCCAGCGCGTCATTAGCTCTTCGCAGGGCGTCGGCCAGGATCAGTTCGTCGGGGGTTTGAACATCGCCGAGCGCCTTGAGCGAAGCGCGGCAATGTTCGGCTTGCCGCGCATTTAGCGCGAGATCGCCGGGTTTGGGGATCAACCCGGACGACCTTGCGGCGATAAAAGTCCAAAGCGCCTCGACCGACTCGTCGCGATGGGCCGACACGGAAAGGACCGGCCCCTCAGGCAGGTTTTCCCGGCCTGGCGCATCGGCGCGCGCATGGATCCACACCATCGTCGCCGCCGGGGGCGCTGCATCGCCAAGCCAAAGCACGATATCAGCGCGCGCGATCGCTTCGTCCGCGCGCGCGATCCCGATGCGCTCGATCTCGTCATGCGTCGACGCGCGCAAACCCGCCGTGTCCGTCAATACGAACGGGACGCCGTCGCGCGCCACCGGCACTTCGATCCGATCGCGCGTGGTGCCGGCGATCGGCGACACAATCGCCGCCTCGCGTCGCGCCAATGCGTTGAGCAAAGTCGATTTTCCGCTGTTGGGCGGCCCCGCCAGCACGACACGGACGCCGTCGCGCAGCCGTTCGACCGTCGGCGCGGCGAGTGCCGCGGCCATCGAATCCGCAACCGCGTGCGCGCCGTCGCGGATTCCGGCGAGCAATGCCGGCGGAACATCCGCCTCGTCGGCGAAATCGAGCGACGATTCGACCTGCGCCGCGAGATCCGCCAATTCGGCGCGCCATTCTGCGATGCGCCGCGATAACGCGCCATCGGCCGTCGCCAGCGCGGCGCGGCGTTGAAGCTCGGTCTCGGCGATCAACAGGTCGCCCAGACCCTCCGCCTCCGCGAGGTCGATCCGGCCGTTAACGAGCGCGCGCCGGGTGAACTCGCCGGGTTCGGCGCGACGCAGGCCCGGCTGGTCCGCGAGTGCGGCTTCCACCGCCGCGATGACGGCGCGGCCGCCATGCAGATGCAATTCGACCAAATCCTCGCCAGTCGCGGTAGCCGGCCCAGGAAACACCAGCACCAAGGCGCGATCGAGATGATCGCCACTCGCCGGATCGCGCACGGTGCGTACGCTGGCCTGACGTGGCGCGGGCAGGCCGCCGACCAGTGCGTGCGCTGCGGCGAGCGCCGCCGGCCCGCTGATGCGGACGATCGCGATCGCCGCCGGGGGCATCCCGGTCGAAGGGGCGTAGATCGTATCCATCCAGCGGCCCGTCCGGCGTCAGCCCTTGCTCTTCTTGCCGGTCGCGTTGTCGAACAGGCCGCGCCAGAACGCCATGCTGGCGTCCCCCATCGGCATCCAGTTTTTCATCATATTTTCAATGAGTTCCGGCTTGATGGCGGTGCCGTCCATCGCGCCCATGATCGACTGGATGTATTTATCGTGGATCGGCGACAGATCGGGCAGCCCGACCGCGCGGCGCGCTTCCTCGGGGGTGCAATCCACCTCGACATTGATCTTCATCGCGAACCTTCCCGCTTGAGCAGCGTGACCGTGCTGCTACCGTGCGCGCCTCTATGCCCCGGTATCCCGCCGGCTAGCAAGGAGAGCGACAGTGAGCGACACCATCAGCATTCCGACCTTTCACGGGAATGGCGCGTTCGACGCTTATCTTGCCGAGCCGGCGGGCGGCGACGCCACCGCGGCGATCATCGTCATCCAGGAGATTTTCGGGGTCAACGCCGGCATCCGGCGCAAATGCGACCAGCTGGCTGAGGCGGGGTATCTGGCGTTGGCGCCAGACCTGTTCTGGCGGCTCGAACCGGGCATCGAACTCGATCCCGACGTGCCCGACCAGTTTCAGGCGGCGCTCGGCTGGATGGGCATGTTCGACCAGGACGCGGGCATCCGCGACATCGAAGCGACGATCCGTGCGGCACGCGTGCGAGTCGACGGCGGCAAGGTCGGAGTCGTCGGCTACTGCCTTGGCGGACGGCTCGCATATATGACCGCCGCGCGTACGGATGTGGACGCGAGCGTCGGTTATTATGCCGTTGGGATTGACGGTCTGCTCGGCGAAAAGCAGGCGATTGCGCGCCCGCTGATGCTCCACATCGCCGACGCCGACCATTTCGTGACGCCCGACGTCCAGGCCAGGATGCACGAGGGCCTCGACGACCACCCCAGAGTCACGCTGCACGACTATCCTGGAGTCGATCACGGTTTCGCCACCGAATTCGGCAAGCGGCGGATCGACGATGCGGCGAAGCTGGCCGACGCGCGGACCATGACATTCTTTCGCGACAACCTTTGATTCGGTTTATATCCTGGGAAGTTGCGGCGCGTTGAGGTCAACGCCGAGCGCCGGCAACACGCCGAGCCTGCGGTCGGTCAGCCCGTCGTAGATCATCGACGCCGCCACCCACACGATCACCGCCAACCCGACGAACGCGACCCAGCGATAGCGGTCGATGACCCTGGCGACGAAATTCGCCGCCAAGCCCATCATCGCGACCGAGAACAGCAAGCCGAACACCAGGATGGCCGGGTGGTTGCGCGCCGCGCCGGCGACGCCGAGCACGTTGTCGAGACTCATGCTGATGTCGGCCAACGCCACCGCCAGAACCGCCCGGCCAAAACCCTTCGCTGATGTGGCGTCCTTTTTCTTGCGCTCCGCCGGGTGTCGAAGTTCGCGCCACATCTTCCAGGCCACCCACAGCAGCAACAAGCCGCCGGCGGCCAACACCCCGATGAAACGAAGCAACCATGTCGCCGCCAGCGCAAAGCCGATCCGCAGCATCAGAGCAGCTATGGCGCCCGCCAGGATGACCTGTTTTTGCTGTTTGCCCGGCAGGCCGGCGGCGAGCGAACCGACGACGACGGCGTTATCCCCGGCCAGCGCAAGGTCGATAACGATCACCTCGCCCAACACGGCAAGCGACTGGGCGGAAAAGAAGGCGGCGATGTCCATCTATGTGGACATCAAGTGCGCAGGCGGCGCTCCGGTTCCGTCACACCCAGCCGAACAGCCGCCCAACCCCGACCTGGGGATCGATGAACCCTTCGTAGATCATCTTGCAGGCGACATAGAGGATCACAGCGAGGCCGATATAGACGACCCAGCGGAATCGCTCGATCAGCCGCGCGACGATATTGGCGGCAAGGCCCATCAACGTCACCGACAGCGCCAGGCCGATGAACAGCACCGCGGGATGATCGCGCGCGGTGCCGGCGACGGCGAGGACGTTATCCAGGCTCATCGACAGATCGGCGAGCGCGACCGAGAGGATGGCGCGACCGAAGTTGCGGGTGGACGGCGGCCCCTCCACCTCCGGAGTGTCGGGGTCGTCGACCGGCGCGGCGGGCGCGGCGGGGTGAAGTTCCCGGAACAATTTCCAGGCGACCCACAGGAGGAGGAGCCCGCCCGCGAACAGCAGGCCGACGATGCCGAGCAGTTGCGTCGCGATCAGCGCGAATCCGATCAGGCACACCATCGCGATCCCGACACCGATCGCGAGGATCCGCTTGCGTTGGGCGGGCGGGAAGCCGGCGGCGAGCGTGCCGAGGACGACCACGTTGTCGCCGGCGAGCGTAAGGTCGATCAAAATGACTTGGCCGAGGACGGCGAGCGCCGCGGGGGTCAGGATGTCGGCGAAGCTGAACATTGTGCGCGCGGCCTACCGCTTTAACTGTATTAAAGCGAGGCTCGAGCGCGTCCGTCGACGGTAGCGGGTCCGGTGGAAAAATTTCGCCTAAGGGCGCGGGATCACTCCGATGGCTCGTCCGAAGCTGATCGGGCGGTTAAAAAAACCTCGACGGCAATCCACGCCAGTCCGGCTAGATGAAGAATGCCCCAGCAAATCAGGAAGACGACTAGACCATTCGACACTGGCCATTACCTGCCCAATGCACGTGATAGCCAGCGCATAGTTCGCCCGGTGTGCAGCCCGGCGTCGGGCGCGGCAGAACGGCCGTCAGCCAGCGCCAAGAGCACAGAATGGCTCGACGATCTTTCATGGCGGTTCCCTCGCACTCCCCGGCGAGCCGGGTGGTTGGTCGCGTGCGAGTGCGAGACAGCACGCCTCCCGTATTTCCTACGAGAGGTCTTGTATTCCGGGAGCCGCCCGACAAGAGGCAGCTCGCACTCGGCACACAACATGTGACCTACCGTCGCGACCAAGCTCAGGCAGGCAGACGGGTAGTGGCATAATTCGCGGCGACCCGCCAGCCCCCGATTACCGAATTGTTCACATTATGTTCTGATACAGACATGAGGCTGATCGACCACGTTGCCGGCCTCGCCGTCAGCGGGCGGACGACGGCGCGGCTTTGTCGCTGCGAGTGTCGGATAGCGGAAACAAAACGGCGTGGAGTAATCCACGCCGTCGGCGGGCTTGGCGGCCGGCCGGCCGATCAGGAGCGAGGTTCGGATTAGCTTCGCTAATCCGCCCCGCTCACTGATTCATGCTGTCGAAGAAGTCCTCGTTGGTCTTCGAATTCTTCATCTTGTCGAGCAGGAATTCCATCGCGTCGATCGTGCCCATCTGCATCAGTATGCGGCGCAGCACCCACATCTTCGAAAGCTTGCCCTGGTCGACCAGCAGCTCTTCCTTGCGGGTGCCCGACTTGCCGACGTCGAGCGCCGGGAAGATGCGCTTGTCGGCGACCTTGCGGTCGAGCACAATTTCGGAATTGCCGGTGCCCTTGAACTCTTCGAAGATGACTTCGTCCATGCGGCTGCCGGTGTCGATCAGCGCGGTCGCGATGATCGACAGCGAACCGCCTTCCTCGATATTGCGCGCGGCGCCGAAGAAGCGCTTGGGACGCTGGAGCGCGTTGGCGTCGACACCGCCGGTCAGCACCTTGCCCGAACTCGGCACGACGGTGTTGTAGGCGCGGCCGAGGCGGGTGATCGAATCGAGCAGGATCACGACGTCCTTCTTGTGCTCGACCAGACGCTTGGCCTTTTCGATCACCATTTCGGCGACCTGGACGTGGCGTGTCGCGGGTTCGTCGAAGGTCGAGCTGACGACCTCGCCCTTCACCGAACGCTGCATGTCGGTGACTTCCTCGGGCCGCTCGTCGATCAGCAACACGATCAGGAAGACTTCGGGATGGTTGTCGGTGATCGCCTTGGCGATGTTCTGAAGCATCACCGTCTTGCCGACTCGCGGCGGCGCGACGATCAGCGTGCGCTGGCCCTTGCCCTGCGGGGATACGATGTCGATGACGCGAGCCGACTTGTCCTTGACCGTCGGATCGGTCGCGTCGAGCGTCAGTTTCTGTTCGGGGTACAGCGGGGTCAAATTGTCGAAATTGACACGGTGGCGGACCGCCTCGGGATCGTCGAAATTGACGCTGGTCAGCTTGGTCAGCGCGAAATAGCGCTCGCCGTCCTTGGGCGCGCGAATCTCTCCCTCGACCGTATCGCCGGTGCGCAGGCCGAATTTGCGGACCTGGTTGGGCGAGATATAGATATCGTCGGGGCCGGCGAGATAATTCGCCTCGGGACTGCGCAGGAAGCCGAACCCGTCGGGCAGCACCTCGATCGTCCCCAGACCCATGATCTGGTCGCCGTTTTCCGCCTGTTCCTTGAGGATCGCAAACAGCAGATCCTGCTTGCGCAAGGTCGACGCGCTCTCGACGCCGAGTTCCTCCGCCATCGCGACCAGCTCGGCGGGGGCTTTCTTCTTGAGGTCTTTCAGATGCATTTCGGGCGTGTCCGGGAGCCTATCGGGGGCGTTTCGAGCGTCTGTCTGCGATAGATGTCGCGACAATGCTGGAGGAGAGGGCTGAGCACGCGCCAGGAGAGCGCCGCTCGCCAACGGGATTTATGGACGCTGCACGGTCAAGTCAAGGCGATCAAAACGGCTTCACGACGACAAGGATGACGATCAGCGCGACGAACAGCGCCGGCAGTTCGTTGACCATGCGCAGTTGTTTCGACGTTAGCGTCGCCGTTCCGGCCGCCAGCTTCTTCGCATAACCGACCATCCAGCCGTGGTAGGCGCTCATCAGGACGACGAGCAGCAATTTGGCATGGAGCCAGCCTTCCTGCCAATGTTGACCGACCGTCGCGATCGTCAGCCCGAACACCCATACCAGCACCATCGACGGGGTCAGGATGATGCGGCGAAGCTTGGTCTCGCGCTCGACCCATTTTTCCGCCTCGGGCGTGCCGAGCGCTTCCTGGTGGTGGACGAGGTAGCGCGGCAGCATGAAGAGCCCCGCCATCCAGAAGATCACGAAGATGACATGCGCCGCTTTCAGCCAAAGATAGATCGAGGCGAAGAATTCCATCAGCGCGTCCTTACCAATGACAGCAATTGCTCGACATGCGCGATCGGCGTGTCGGGCAGGATGCCGTGGCCGAGGTTGAAGATATGCGGGCGATCGGCGAATGCGGCAAGGATGCGCTGAACGGCGGAGATCATGGCGTCGCCCCCGGCGATCAGCGCGAGCGGATCAAGGTTTCCCTGGACCGGGAGTCCAGCGGGCAACGCCTCATTCGCCCAGGATGGATCGATCGTTTCGTCGACACCGACCGCGAAAATTCCGGTTTCGCGGGCATAAGCGGCAAGTTTGGCGCCCGCCCCTTTGGGAAAACCGATGACTGGCGTCCCCGGATGGAGCCGGCCGATCGCGTCGACAATCCGTGCGGTCGGGGCGACCACCCAGCGCTCGAATTCGGCCGGGGCAAGGCTGCCCGACCAGCTGTCGAACAATTGCACAGCCTCGGCCCCCGCCGCGATCTGGTTCGACAGATAGCCGATCGTCACCGCCTCGATCGCCGCGATGATCGCAGCAAAGGCTTGCGGATCGCTATAGGCCAGCCGCCGCGTTTCGCCCTGCTCGCGGCTGCCCTGGCCGGCGACCATATACGTGGCGACGGTCCAGGGGCTCCCGGCAAAGCCCAGCATCGTCGTTTCGGGGGGGAGTTGGGCGGCAACACGGCGAACGGTCTCATAGACCGGCTCCAGTCGCTCGAGCGCCATCCCAAGCGTATCCAGCGCGCTGTCGACGAGCCTGGGGGCAAGCCGCGGACCTTCGCCGGCCTCGAACCACAGATCCTGCCCCATCGCCCAAGGGACCATCAGGATGTCGGAAAACAGGATCGCCCCGTCCATGCCGAACCGGCGGATCGGCTGAAGCGTGATGGCGCATGCCGCTTCACTGTCGGTTGCGAGATCGAGGAACCCGCCTTTCTCCGCCCGGAGCGCGCGATATTCGGGCAGATACCGCCCCGCCTGGCGCATCAGCCAGACCGGCGGCGCCTCGCGCCGCTCGCCACGCAGCGTCGCGAGCAAAGGCTTGTCCCCAGGCCTGTCCGATTCAAGAATCATATAAGATATAGATAAGAAGGTTGTTGTTCTTGTTGGCGAGTGGATGCCGGGGGTTAGGCGTCTGTCCCGCAAATGCCAACAGCTTGACGGCGGCATATCCCAGGAAATCCGACGATTCGCTGCGGCGGTCCCCGTTATCAACAGGCTGTGCGGCGAACAATTCGCTGTTGGCGGGAGTGTTGATGACGCCCATTTTTTTCCACCGGTCCGCACTGCTTGGCCGGCGGCGCGGCTTGCGCTAGCGATTTTGCCGATGTTCTCCACAGGCTTCTCAGCGCGCCCATGATGCGCCTCCACTTGCACCTTCTGTCGGACTCGACCGGCGAGACGTTGGAGAATATCGCCAAGGCGGCGCTTGCGCAGTTCGACGATGTCGAGACAATCCGCCATTTCTGGCCGATGGTGCGGAGCGAACCCCACCTCGAACGCATTCTTCAGGAGATCGCGCACAATCCGGGGTTGGTGCTGTTCACCCTGGTGTCCAGCGAGATGCGGCGCTCGCTCGAAACGCGCTGTCGCGCGCTGGGCCTGCCCGCGGTGGCGCCGCTCGATCCGGTCAACGACGCGCTCAGCAACCTGCTCGGCCAGCAAGCCAAGGCGCGGCCGGGAAGGCAGCACGTGCTCGACGCCGCATATTTCCAGCGCGTCGATGCGATCCAGTTCACGATCGCGCACGACGACGGGGTCAATTGGGAGAATTGGGAGGAAGCCGACATCGTCCTCGCCGGCGTGTCGCGCACGTCGAAGACGCCGACCAGCATCTATCTCGCCAATCGCGGCTACAAGACCGCCAATATCCCGATCGTCCCCGAATCTCCGCCCCCCGCCAAGCTGTTCGCGTTGAAACATCCGCTGGTGGTCGGGCTAACGACCAGCGCCGACCGCCTCATCCAGGTGCGGCGCAACCGACTGCTGTCGCTCAACCAAAGCCCCGAGACCGCCTATGTCGATCAGGAGGCGGTGACGAGGGAAGTCGCTTATGCGCGCAGGATGTTCGCCGACAACGGTTGGCCGGTAATCGACGTGACTCGGCGGTCGATCGAAGAGACCGCGGCGGCGATCATCGGCATGGTCAACGACCAGGGCGCGGGCGAGTGAATCTGATCCTCGCGTCGCAAAGCGCCTCGCGCCGGGCGATGCTCGACGCGGCTGGCGTCGCCTATGCCGCGGGATCCGCGCGCGTCGACGAGGATGGCGTCAAGGCGGCGATGGCGGGACAGTCGCCGCGCGACATCGCCGATGCGCTCGCGGAATTGAAGGCGATCAAGGTATCGCAGACCAATCGGACGGCCTTGGTGCTGGGCAGCGATTCGATCGTCGCCTTGGCAGACGGGAGGTTGCTCGACAAGCCGGTGAACCGCGAGGATGCGGCGGATCACCTCCGCGCGATGGCGGGCGGCGCGCACGATCTATGGAGCGCAGCGGTGATAGCCGAGAATGGCCGTCCGGTGTGGCGTCATGTCGAGCGTGCGCGACTGTTCGTGCGGCCGCTCTCGGACGATTTCATTGGGGCTTATCTTGACGCCGAATGGCCGGCGATCGCAAGCTGCGTGGGCTGTTTCCGGATTGAAGGGCCGGGGGTGCAGTTGTTCAGCCGGATCGACGGCAGTCATTTCACCGTGCTCGGCATGCCGCTGCTTCCGGTGCTCGATTATCTGCGGATCCGCGGGGAGTTGGCGTCATGACACTCCATGCCGAGGTGATCGGCGACCCGATCGCGCAATCCAAGTCGCCCCTTATCCACGGATTCTGGTTGAAGGCGCTGGGACTGGACGCGGAGTACCGCAAGACGCACGTTACGGCCGAAGGACTGCGCGACTATTTCGCGGCAAGGCGCGACGACCCCGACTGGCGCGGATGCAATATCACGATGCCGCACAAACAGGCGGCGCTGGAATTCGTTGAGGATCGGGGAGGCGTCCGCGCATCGATCGGCGCGATCAACACGGTCGTGCGCGACGGCGATGCGTTGATCGGCACCAACACCGACGTCGGCGGGTTCTATGCGCCGATCGCCGACCTCGACCTGGATGGTCGCGATGTCGTCGTGGTGGGCGCGGGCGGCGCGGCGCGGGCGATCCTGTTCGCCTTGGCGCGGATCGGAGCGGGCCGCGTAACGATCCTCAACCGCTCGCCATTGAAGGCGGCGGCGTTGCTCACGCGGTTCGGGTTGAAAGGCGACGCGTACACGCTCGACCGGCCGGTCCCGCCCGCCGCATTGCTGGTCAACGCGAGCTCGCTCGGCATGGCTGGCCATCCTCCACTCGATCTTGATCTGGCGGCGCTGCCCGAGAACGCGATCGTCTATGAGGTAGTCTATCATCCGCTGGAGACCGCACTGCTCAAGGCCGCGCAGGAGCGTGGTCTGGAAACGATCGACGGACTCGAAATGCTGATAGGTCAGGCGGCGCTCGCGTTCGAATTGTTCTTCGACCAGAGTCCGCCGCGCGACCGCGATGACGAACTTCGGGCGTTGCTGACCCCGGATCGAAGCGCGGGGCAGGCCGCATGAAGACAATTGGTCTGACCGGCTCGATCGGCATGGGAAAATCGACCGTTGCGGCCATGTTCGCCGACGAAGGTGTCGCCGTGTTCGACGCCGACGCTGCGGTGCGGGCGTTGCAGGGACCGAACGGGCGGCTGCTTCCGGCAATCGAAATGGCGTTTCCCGGCACTACCGGGCCCGACGGCGTCGATCGCGCCGAACTTGGCGCCCGCGTGTTCGGCAAACCCGACGAACTCAGGCGTCTCGAAGCGATCGTCCATCCCGCCGTCGGCGAAGAGCGCGCCGCATTTCTGGCGCGGCATGCCGACGAGGCGATGGTCGTGTTCGACGTGCCGTTGCTGTTCGAGACCGGCGGCGATCGAACGGTCGACGTCACTGTGGTAGTCTCTTCCGACGCCGCGACGCAGGCCGCGCGCGTGCTGGCGCGACCGGACATGACCAAGGAACGCCTGGCCGAAGTCCTGGCGCGCCAGATGCCGGACGCCGACAAGCGCGCGCTGGCCGATTTCGTCATTCGGACCGATTGCCCGATGGATCAAACCCGGCACGCCGTGCGTAAGGTGATAGCTTGCGTGTCAGCAAACGAGGGCCGATAATCTCACCAATGCGCGAAATCGTTTTCGACACCGAGACTACCGGCCTCTCCTTCACTGCGGGCGACCGCTTGGTCGAAATCGGCTGTGTGGAGATGATCAACCGGGTCGAGACCGGACGCACATTCCACGCCTATTTTCATCCTGAGCGGCCGATGCCGGCCGAGGCCCAGCGCATTCACGGCCTGTCGGACGCGTTTCTGT
The DNA here is from genome assembly GCA_018240825.1 of Pseudomonadota bacterium. GTDB lineage: Bacteria > Pseudomonadota > Alphaproteobacteria > Sphingomonadales > Sphingomonadaceae > Sphingomonas. The sequence goes on from JAFEEZ010000136.1 coordinate 19,063, forward strand.
CGGACAAACCCAAGTTCCACGAAAAGGTGGAGGATCTGCTCGAGTTTATCGGTGATGCGATGCTCGTCGCGCACAATGCGACCTTCGACTTCGGGTTCCTGAACGGCGAGCTTACGAAGCTCGGCCGCGACGGGATATCGCTCGATCGTATGATCGATACTGTCGCGATGGCGCGCCAGCGTCATCCCGGGGCCAAGCACTCGCTCGACGCGTTGTGCACGCGCTACGGCATCGACCGCAGCCACCGCGTGCTGCACGGCGCGCTGCTCGACGCGCAATTGCTGTGCCAAGTCTATGTCGAACTAACCGGCGGACGCCAGATCGGACTGACCCTCGTCAGCGAAGAAGAGGTCGTGATCCCCGTCCTCGACGCCGACCCGCGCTCCGCGCAGCCGCGGCCAATGCGCATCTTTGTCGCGAGCGACGAGGAACTTGCACGCCATACGGCGTTCGTCGCCGGGTTGAAGAATCCGCTTTGGGGGGCCGACGCGTCCGGTTGACGCGTGACGCGGGCCGAGCGTAGCAGCGCCGGCTCGGCCAAGATGGAGAATGAAAATGGATATCCGTGTCTCTGGACATCAGGTCGAAACCGGCGACGCTCTGCAAGGGCTGGTGCAGGATCGTCTCCAGGGGATCGCGGATAAATATTTCGCGCGCGCGATTTCGGCACAGGTCACCTTCGGCAAGGGGCCGCACGATGCGGGCTTCACCTGCGACGTCGTCGCGCACGTCATGCGTGGCGTGGTGCTGAAGGCGCGCAACGACGGTTATGACGCGCCGGGCGCCTTTGCTGGTGCGGCCGACAAGATCGAAAAGCAATTGCGGCGCTATATGCGGCGTCTCAACGACCGCAAGGGCGCTGACGGCGCCGATGGCGGCGAAGCCAACGGTTACGACAATGCCGGTTATACCTTGTTCCAGGAATCGACCGAGGATGAGCCGGCCGACGCGCCGCTGATCATTGCTGAAACGCGCGTCGATGTGCCCGACGCCAGCGTCGGCGATGCGGTGATGATGCTCGACCTGCGCAACACGCAGGCGCTGATGTTCCGCAATTCCGGGACGGGCGCTTACAATATGGTCTATCGCCGCGGCGACGGCACGATCGGCTGGGTCGAGCCGCAGCGCGCCAGTTAATAATACGGCGGCCGCATGAACGACCTGTCGGACCTGATCCGGCCCGAGGCTGTCGCCGATGGGCTGACGGCGGTGAGCAAGAAGGCACTGCTACAGCAGCTCGGCCAGCTTGCCGCCGCTGCCTATGGCGTTGACGCCAAGGCGGCGGCGGAAGCGTTGGTCGAGCGCGAGAAGTTGGGCTCAACCGGGTTTGGCGGCGGCGTCGCGATTCCCCATGCGCGACTCGCCGGGATCGAGACCATTAGCGGCGTGGTGGCGACGCTCGCCAAACCGATCGATGTCGGCGCGGTCGACGATCTGCCAGTCGACCTCGTCGTTGCGCTGTTCTCGCCGCCCGGCGCAGGCGCGGATCATCTGAAGGCCCTGGCGCGGGTGTCGCGCGCACTGCGCGACGGCCAGTTCGTCGCGAAGCTGCGTGGCGCGGGGTCAAAGGACGCGATGTATGTTCTGCTCGCACGCGACGAGGCCAGGGATGCCGCCTGAGGCAGGCGCCGCGGCGCATTTCCGCGCGCTCGAATCGCTGTATGCCGTCGCGCCGATCAACAATATGTTCGATTCGCGGCTTTCGATTCCGGAGGCGGGCGTCGCGCGAATCAGCTTCGCAATCGAACCCGGGCACTATCATGCCGGAGGCGCGGCGCATGGGACGAGCTATTTCAAGATGCTCGACGACGCCGCGTTCTACGCGTGCAATAGCCTGGTCACCGACCGTTTCCTGCTGACGACCGCGTTCAACCTGCTGTTCACGCGCCCGCTCAAGGCCGGACCGGTGGTCGCCGAGGGCCGCTGGGTCAGCGGCCAACGCCGCGTGTTCGTCGGCGAGGCGCGCTTGATCGACGCCGATGGCGAGGAAGCGGCGCGCGGGACGGGGACGTTCATGCGATCGTCGATCCCGCTCGCCGGTTTGCCGGGATATTCCGGCTGAGCGCGCGGCTCGCCAGCAATGCGCTGGTCAACGCGCTGGTGCGCCGCGCCAATGCCCAAGGCGGGGTCGTCACGGTGCTGGCGAAGGGCGACGCCACCGCCGGCGCGATCCTGATCGTGGCCCAGGAACGTGGTGAAAATCCGCGCCTTCTGGAGCGCGGAATTGGGCCGGACGGGCGCACCGAGATCATCGCCACCGGACCCGCGGGCGAGTCGGAAGAAATAACCGACTACTGGATACGGCGTCGGCGGGGCGATCCCGATCTATGGGTTGTGGAGGTGGATATCGCAGCGGCGGAACGATTCGTCGCTGAAACGATGTTAACGGATTGACTTGCTGCACTGCACAATCCACAGCAGGTTCACTATAGTTCGCGTTGTGTCGTTACGGGTGCGATCCGTGTCGATTACGCAGTCGGGGGGTAGTCCGGCTCGGTCCTTTGATATGCGACCGCGACCGCACACCAACCGCACTTAAGCCAGTTGAATGTCGTTTCTCTCTCGCGCCACGGGACCCGTGGCTATTGTTGTTACCCTGTTCGCGCTGCTCGGGATGAGCAGCCCCAGCAAGGCTTGGGATCTGACTCGCATGCCCGTCGCGGCCGCCGTCACCGTCATCCCCGCCATTGAAAACCTTCCGGACACAGTTCCGGCTCCCACCACGACGCTGAAGCCCGCCACCGACGCGACGCCGGACGAAGTGTCGGTCGCGACGACGCCGGCGCTGGCTCCGGGTCTCGCCTTCGCTAGCCTCGCCGCCGCTGTCGCCGCCCAGGACATGAGCGGCGGTATGAGCGATGAACTCGAATGCCTGGCTGAAGCGGTCTATTTCGAATCGAAGGGCGAGCCGCTTTCGGGCCAGCTCGCAGTCGCGGAGGTGATCATCAACCGCACGACGTCGGGTCGCTTCCCGAAGACGATCTGTTCGGTCGTCAAGCAGCCGGGGCAGTTCTCTTTCGTGCGCGGCGGCCGCATCCCCGACGCGCCGGCGGGCCCGCAATATCGCACCGCGACCGCGATCGCGAAGGTCGCGCTGGCCGACGTATGGGACAGCCCCGCGTCCGATGCGCTCTATTTCCACGCTCGCCGCGTCTCGCCCGGCTGGAACCGCGCGCGTGTCGCCACGATCGGGAACCACGTTTTTTTCCGCTGAGTGCGGGTTTATTCCGTTCGCTTAATGTTCTAAGACGGGGAGGTGCTCGACGCGTCTCCCCGTTGTCCCCCGATCGGCGACGAAGTCCTGTGCGCGATGGATGTCGCGCGCGGCGTCATCCGCATGCTCGCGCGCCACGATCTGGCGGCGATGACCGAAGTTCCGCTCGATGGCGGTCGTCGCGCGGACATCATGGCGATCGACGCGCGCGGCCAGATCGTCATCGTCGAGATCAAGGTGTCGCGCGCCGACCTCCTCGGCGACGGCAAATGGTTCGACTATCTCGACCATTGCGACCGCTTCTTCTGGGCGGTGCCGGCGGGGTTCGACCATGGCCCACTGCATGGCGAGGCATTCCTGCCCGAGCGGTCGGGGGTGATCGTCGCTGATCGTTACGACGCGGCGATCCTGCGCGAGGCGGCGACGCATCCGTTGACCAGCGCCGGGCGCAAGAAATGCACGTTGGCCTTTGCGCGGCGCGCAGCGCGCCGGTCGACCGGGCTGGCCGATCCCGAATTGGGGTTCCTGCTGCAAGCGTCGTAGCGCCACGCCGTCAGACGGGACGGCTATGCCGGCCCCGCTGCCCGCTCAATGCCGGAAGTGGCGCATCCCGGTGAAGATCATCGCCAGCCCGGCTTCGTCCGCCGCGGCGATGACCTCATCATCGCGGATCGAGCCGCCCGGCTGGATCACCGCGGTCGCGCCTGCTTCGACCGTCGCCAGCAACCCATCGGCAAACGGAAAGAATGCGTCCGACGCGACTGCGGAGCCGATCGTATGCGGTGCGAGCCAACCCGCTTTGTCGGCCGCATCCTTCGCTTTCCACGCCGCGATGCGCGCGCTTTCCAGCCGGTTCATCTGGCCCGCGCCGATGCCGGCTGTGGCGCCGTTCCTGGCATAGACGATTGCGTTCGACTTGACGTGTTTGGCGACCGTCCAGGCGAAGCGGCAGTCGGCGAACTCCTGCGGAGTCGGCTGGCGCTTGGTGACGACACGCAACGCGTTGTCGTCGATCGACCCGTTATCGCGGCTCTGGACCAGCCAGCCGCCAGTTATCGCCTTCGCGGCCAAACCCGGGCGGCGCGGATCGGGCAGTTCGCCGGTCAGCAACAGGCGAAGGTTCTTCTTGGCCGCGAACAATTCCACCGCCTCCGCATCGGCGTCGGGCGCGACGACCACTTCGGTGAAAATCCCGGCGATCGCCCGTGCTGTCGCCGCGTCGAGCGGGCGGTTGACCGCGATGATCCCGCCGAACGCTGAGACGGTGTCGCACTCGTAGGCGGCTTTATAGGCGTCGGCGAGCGTGGCGGCGGTGGCGACGCCGCAGGGATTGGCGTGCTTTACGATGACGCATGTCGGGTCGGCGTTGCGGAATTCGGCGATCAGGTCGAGCGCAGCGTCGGCGTCGTTGAGGTTGTTGTAGCTCAGCGCCTTGCCCTGCACTTGCCGCGCCTGGCCGATCCCGCGCGCGGCGGGATCGGTCGCGGCGTAGAAGGCGGCGGTCTGGTGGGGGTTCTCGCCGTAGCGCAATTCCTCGCCCGCGCGCGTCAGCACCAGCGGGAGCGTCGGCGGGAAACGCTCGCCCTGATCGGCGAAGGCGAACCAGCTGGCGATCATCGAGTCATAGGCCGCGGTCGCGGCGAACGCCTTGGCCGCAAGCTTCTTGCGCTCGTCGAGCGACGTCTCGCGGCGCGCGATCATCGCATAGTCGGCCGGATCGGTGACGATCGCGACGAAGGCATGGTTCTTCGCCGCCGATCGCACCATCGACGGGCCGCCGATATCGATATTCTCGATGACCTCTTCGCGGCCCGCGCCCTTCGCGACGGTCTGCGCGAAGGGATAGAGGTTGACGACGACCAGGTCGATCGCGCCGATGCCGTGCTCAGCCATCGCGGCGGCATGCGCGTCGTCGTCGCGCACCGCCAGCAAACCGCCATGGACCATCGGGTGAAGCGTCTTGATCCGGCCGTCCATCATTTCGGGAAAGCCGGTCAGGTCGGACACGTCGCGCACCGTCAGCCCGGCGTCGCGCAACGCGGTCGCGGTGCCGCCGGTCGAGACGAGCTCGACGCCCTGCGCCGCCAGCGCCGTCGCCAGATCCACGATCCCGGTCTTGTCGGACACAGACAGCAAGGCGCGCCTGATCGGGACGATATCGGTCGGCATGGCTGGCTCCTGCGGGTCGGTGTCGTGGTCCCGATGGCCGATCAGGTGGCGCGCTTCAAGGCCCAGCCGATGCTTTCGCCGCCTGCGGCCGCCGCACCGCTGATCACCACTTGCTGCGTCGACACAGGCCGCCCGTCGGGGTCGATCCACAGGCTTTCCTCGATCGTCAGCCGACCGCCGCGGCAGCGGAATTGCCACAGCTTTCCCGAGGGCAAGCGGAGAAGCGCCGCCATGCCGTCAGTCGTCGGCGCGGCCTCGACTCCCGGACCCAGGTGGAATCGGATCGCGTAGTTGCTCGCTGCATTCTTGCGCCGCCGCCCGGCAGGCAACAGCATGTCGTCGCCGCGCAATTCGCGGCCGTCTGCGGCGAGGAGCAACTGGCGGCGGTGGAGAAAACCGAAACGCCGAGCATAACCGTCATGACTCGCCTCGATCCGGCTGCCCGCAGATGATTCCTGACGCGCCTGTTCGACTTCGGCGACGCCGCGACCGAGCGTGCCGTCGGGATGAATCGCAGTCGAATTGCTGTCACCGACCACCAGCGTCGAATGCGCCGCCGTGGTGCGCAGGCCGTCGGCAAGCGCCTGGGGAATCTGTGCGATCGCCGCGCGCGCTCCGCCGCAATTGACCACCAGTCGATCCGCGCCATCGGACATTTCGAACGCCAGCGTCGAGGCGCAGCCGCCCGCGGTCAGCCGGGCGATCGGCGGCGGCGCGGCGTCCATGATGACGACCGCTTGCCCCTGCGCGAGCCGCTGATACCCCCAGTCGCGCGCCTGGCGCAGCGGCCGCGCGCGCACCCCGGTCGCGGCGATAACCTCGTCGATGCGATCGGGACGGACCGGACCGCCGCCCTGCCAGCTCGACAGGCTGCGATCGGCATGACACACGCCCTGCAGCGCGGGCACCATTCGTCCTAACGCCGCCGATAGCGCCGCAGGCGGCGCGAGCCGGCGCGTGTCGTAGACAGCGCGCAGCATCGTCAGCAGCATGATGATGTCGAGCTGGATGTAAGGCGCGCGGGCGGTGACGCCGCCATCCTCGTGCACCGCCTGCTCGATTGCGCGCGCGATGCCGTCCTCGCCGATCTGGCGCCGCGTATCGCCCCCGGGGATCAGCAGCCCCGCGGCGATCACCCCGCACCACGCGGCGATGCGCGGGAGCCCGACGGGCGCCTTGTCGGCGACGCGATCGAGATGCCTCGCCCCGCGCGCGAGCGTGTTGAGCACCAGGCTGCGATAGATCAGGTCGGCCGACGACAGGATCAGCGGCGCGTGCGCGGTCCAGTGCAGGATGCGGCGACCCCAGGTCTCCGCGTTCCAGGCGGGCTCGCTGACCTTTTCGGCGTGGATGCTGAGCCAGGCGCGCATCAACGCCTCCGCCGGCGGCACGCCGACGGCGCGCGGCGCGACCGCCGCCAGGTCGCGCAGCCACGCGAAACTGTGGACATGGTCGGCGAACGCCGGCGACCAGTTCGGCTGCGCGAAGTCGAGATCGTCGAACGCGATGCTTTCGCCGCGGAACGTCATGCGGCTTTCGAGAAGCGCGTTGCCGCGCCGCGGGTCGCCGACGAATGGATCCTCCGGAACCGCTACCAGCTTGAGTGGGTGGCGCCCGCGCAGGCGAAAGGCGTGCAACGGGGTGCGCCAGGCGAGACGGCGGAAGCGTTCGGACACCCGCTCGGCCAGCGACAGACCGCCGCTGCCGCCGTGGCGGATCAGCCGCTTGCCTTCCTCGATACTGTCGGAGCCGTCCTCGTCGCTCACCCGCCCCTCAACGCTGCGATATTGGCGGCATAGGCGTCCGGCCCGCCCTTGAAGGTCGCGGTGCCGGCAACGAGTGCGTCGGCCCCCGCGGCGATCGCGCGCGGCGCGGTGACTCGGTCGATCCCGCCATCGACTTCGAGATCGACGGTGAGACCTTGCTTGTCGATCATCGTCCGCACGGCCTCGATCTTGCGCAGCGAGGATTCGATGAAGCTTTGCCCGCCGAACCCCGGATTGACGCTCATCACGAGCACGAGATCGACTTCCTCGAGCAGATAATCGAGCGCCTTGGCCGGGGTTTGCGGGTTCAGCACGACGCCGGGGCGCTTGCCGAGCGATCGGATGTGGCGAAGGCTGCGATGCGTGTGCGGGCCTGCTTCGATATGGATCGATATCGTATCGGCGCCCGCTTCGGCGAACTGGTCGAGATACGGATCGACCGGCGCGATCATCAGATGGACGTCAAGTGGTTTGGCGGTGCACGGGCGGATCGCCTTCACCACGGCGGGGCCGATCGTGATGTTGGGGACGAAATGGCCGTCCATCACATCGACATGGATCCAGTCGGCGCCGGCGAGGTCGATCGCGCGGACCTCTTCGCCCAATCGCGCGAAATCGGCGCTGAGAATCGACGGCGCGATGCGGACGGGTTGCTGCATGACAGCGCTCCTATCCGGCGCGCACGAATCGGGCAATGAAGAAGCCGTCGCAGCCACCCGCTTCTTCCAGTGCGCCCGGCAGGATGCGGACCCAATCTTCCGGCGCGGGTGCGATACCGGCGGGAAGTTCGTCCGCGCGGATCGGATCGATCGCGAAACCCCGGTTGGCGGACAAGAAGGCTGCGACCTGCTCCTCGCCCTCGGCGCGTTCGAGCGAGCAGGTCGCGTAGACCATCCGTCCGCCCTTCCTGAGCCAACCCGCGGCGTGCGCGAGCAAGTGGCGCTGGAGGTCGGCCATCTGGTCGATCAGCACGGGTTGGACGCGGTGGATCACGTCGGGGTGGCGGCGGAAGATGCCGGTCGCGCTGCACGGCGCGTCGATCAGGACCGCATCGGCCGGGGCGGACGGGCGCCAGCTCGTCGCGTCGCCTGCGACGACCTCCGCCGACAGCCCGGTGCGCTCCAGATTGGCGCGAAGTCGCGCGAGACGACTTTCCGCAATGTCGATCGCGGTGACGGTCCAGCCCGCGGCGGCGAGCTGCATCGTCTTGCCGCCGGGTGCGGCGCAGGCGTCGATTGCAAAGCCGTTCCCGGGGCCGAGCAAGCGTGCGGGGAGCGACGCGGCAATGTCCTGCACCCACCATGCGCCCGCGTCATAGCCGGGCAGATCGGGGATCGCGGCGCCGCGCGGCAGACGGCGATGGCCGGGGAGCAATTCGCGGCCTTCGGGGCCATCGCCGCTCTTCAGGGTCAAGTCGAGCGGCGGCGGGGTCGCCATCGCGCGTGCGGCGGCGGCGGCCACTCCGCCGCCCCATTGTCCGCGCCAACGCTCGGCGGTGGCGGCGGGCAGCGTGGGTGGGTCGGGCAAGGTCACCTCGCGGCGGCTAAGCGTGCCGAACACGCCATGGACCAGTTTGCGCGGGCCGCCATCGACCAGCGGCAGCACGGTGGCGATCGCAGCGTGGCCCGGCGTGCCGAGCGCGAGCATCTGCGCGAGCGCGATTCGCAACGCGAATCGCGCCTTGGCGTCGTCAGGCAGGCGCGCTCGCGTCGCCGAATCGATCAGCGCGTCGAGATCGGGCAAGTGGCGCAGCACCTCCGCCGCAATCGCCCGGGCCAGCGCGCGGTCGTTGTCGGCGCGGATGCTGGCGAGCGCGCGCCCGGCCGCCTGCTCGATCGTCTCGCCCCGGCGGAGCACCGCGTCGAGCAGACGCAGCGCCGCCTGACGCGCCGGGGCGCCGGGGGGAAGCGGCTGGTTCATGCTTGAAGAACGGTCATCACCGGCCCATCTGGCGGATGTGCTCACGCACCGCAAACGAGATCGCCATGCCCCGCCCGTCGCACGTCAAGCCGCCCGCCTATTTGACCCCCAGCCCTTCCGTACCCGAACCGGAGCACGTTGAGGCGTCGAAGGATGCCCCCTTGGGCGAGGACCCGACGCGCTACGGTGACTGGACGTTGAAGGGGATCGCGGTCGATTTCTAGACGATCGCTGCGCGCAACGTGGCGCGGAGTCCGTTCGTGCTCGAATCATATTCGACCGCACCCTTCAGGCTTTTCGCCATCGCGCCGACCAGTCGGCTGCCCAGTCCCGACCCTTGCGTGCGCGGGACCGAGCCGAAACCGGCGCCGTCGTCCTCCACCGCGAGCAGAAACGATTCGGCCTCGCGGGTCAGCGAGACGCGCACTTCGCCCGGACTCGTCGGACCATAGGCGTATTTGAAAGCGTTCGAGACGAGTTCGTTGACGATCACGCCGAGCGATACGGCGCGGTCGGCGGGGAGACGGATCGATTCCGCTTCGAGCCGGAGCGCCCGCTTGGGCTTTTCGCTGGCCCATGATCCGCCAAGCTCGTCGACCAGCGCTTCAAGATAATATTTCATGTCGACACCCTCGGCGTCGTCGGTCGCGTAAAGGCTGCGATGGACTTGCGCGATCGCATCGATTCGGCGTTCGGTATCGGCCAGCGCCTCGCGCGCGGCGGAATCGGCGAGTGAGTTCGCCTGGAGACGAACCATCGCGGTCACGAGCTGCAGCGAGTTGGCGACGCGGTGATTCACTTCGCGCAGCAATGCTTCGAGCCGGGCGTTCGACGCGCGCAGATTTTCCTCAGCGAGCCTCTTGTCGCGTTCGAGCGCGGCGCGGACGCGGATATGATCGAGCGTCGCAGCGAGCAGATCGAAAAAGTCCTCGCCGACCGTTTTGACGATGTAATCGGCCGCCCCCGCCTTGAGCGCGGCGATGGCGATCCGTCCCTCTTCCGATCCGGTGACATAAACGATCGGCGGACACGCAGGCGACGCGCGAAGCGCCGAGAGCGTCTCCAGCCCGTCCATCCCGGGCATATAATGATCGACCGCGATCAGGTCGTATTGCTTCGCCGCGGCCATGGCGACGCCTTCCGCTCCGCTTTCGGCGCACTCCACGTCGAATCCGCGGCGCCCCAGCGCACGGCTCGCCAGTCGTCGCAATCCGGCATCGTCATCGATGTAGAGCAAACGGCGTAGCGACTCGACCATCGGACCTAGCCTTCGACTTCCGGCACCTGGATCACCGACAGGAACAGGCCGAGCTGTCGGATCGCCTGAGCGAAGCTTTCGTAATTGACCGGCTTGGTGATGTAGACGTTGCAGCCAAGATCGTAGCAGCGCTGGATTTCGACCTTGTCGTCGGTGGTGGTCAGCACGACGACCGGCGTGCGCTTGAGCGGCGACCCGTCGGCCTTGATTTTGGTCAGGATGTCGGTCCCCGACATATCGGGCAGATTGAGATCGAGCAACACCAATGCAGGGCCGTTGAGCGCCGGACCATTCTTGTCGTTGTACAGGTAATCGAGCGCGGTCGTGCCGTCGGTGAAATGACGAATGTCGTTCAGGATGCCGGCGCGGCGTATATTCTTTTCGATCAGGCGGGCATGGCCTTCATCATCCTCGATCATAACGATCGAGACGCTGTGGTGGTCGTTCATGTGCTTGGTCCCGTTTCAGAAAGCGTCGCCGGCAGCACGACGCGGAATGTGCTGCCGACGCCTAGGGTCGATTCAAGGTCGATCGTGCCGCCCAGACGATAGGCGAGCGCGCGGACATGCGCGAGGCCGATGCCCTCGCCTTGCTGGTCCTGTGCGCCGGAGCGGCGGAACAGGTCGAACACGCGCGCATGATCCTGACCGGCGATGCCGCGACCGTTGTCCGAGACCTCGATGATACGACGCTGGCCATCGGCATGCGCGCTGACCACGACTCGTCCGGGACGGTCGGGTGAGAGATATTTGACCGCGTTTTCGACTAGATTGGACACGATCTGCTCGACCGCAACCCGGTCGCTGACCAGGGACGGCATCGGCCGTTCGACGACGATTTCCGCGCCGCGGTCGTCGGCGATGTGGCGCAGCGAGTCGCCAATGCCTTGCGCGATCGCCGCCAGGTCCAGCCGTTCGGGCGCCAGCGTCCGCCGCCCCTCGCGCGACAGGCGGAGGATCGCGTTGATCAGCCGGTCCATCTTCTGCGTCGAGCTGCGGATGAAGCCGATCGCTTCGGGCAGGTCCTCCTTCGCGGCCAAGCGAGCATCGTCGGTTACGAGGTGGGGGACGCGTTCATCGGCGCGGTCGACCAACTCGGCCAGCACGTTCCGCGCGGCATCGAGTTCGGCGGTGAAGCCCATTACATTGACCAGCGGGGAGCGCAGATCGTGGCTGACGATATAGGCGAAGTGCTGAATCTCTTCGTTGGCGCGGGTCAGGTCGGCGGTGCGCTCGGCGACCGCGCCTTCGAGGTCGGCGTTGAGCAATTGCAGCCGATCGCGCGCGGCGGTCAGGTCGCGGGTGTATCGCATGACCGTCGCCAGCGAGACGATCGCGACCAGCAGGATCAGCGCGCCGGTGGCCGCCAGAATGATGTAGAAGGTCCGCAGACTGTCCTGCTGTGCGGCATCGCGTTGCTGAAGCAGGTTGCGTTCGTCGCCGACCATGTCGCTCATCGTGGCGCGAAGGGTACGCATGCGACGCGCATAGGTTTCGACGGTAAAGTCGGCCATGGCCGTTTCGCGGCGTCCAGCCTGGACCTGGGCGATGGTGGCCTGCTGGCGCTCGACGATGGCCGCAAGCTGCCGGCGCAGGCTGGCGATGCGCACGGCCTGCCGCAGATTGTCCGCGGTCAGCGCGGCAAGCGCCGCGATGCTCGGCTCGATCTGCGCCGCAATGACGCGATGGTTGTCGAGATAGGACGGGTTGCCACTCAACAGATAGCCCCGCCGCGTCGTTTCGGCCTCCTCGATCAGACCGCGCAAATGCCCGATCGCGACCTCGACCTGATAGGTATGGGCGACCGATTGGCTGTGCGCAGCGGTGCGGCTGGAAACCCATGCCGCAGCGATCCCGGCGAGCACGAGCGCGGCAAAACCGATGATCATCGCCGTGACGAGGAAGCGGCGTGCCAGCCCTTCAGGCGCTCCCAACCGCTTCAACACCACCCCGGACATGGCGCAGCCCTAGCCGGGGGCGAAACGAAGCGCCAGCAAAGCTGCCTTGATGCAGATCAGCCTGGTTACAGCAGCATGCCCTGCAGATTGGGCCGCCCGACCGCGCCGCCGCCACGCCGCCGCGCGACTTCGGTTTCGGCGGTGAAGCGCACGTCGGGGTCGCGGTCGGTCAGGAAGCCGGTCAGGCTTTCCTCGGAGATTTCCTTCCAGTCCTTGCCACGATCGGGACCCCAGCGCACGCGCGGCAGCAGACCGGGTTGATTGGACCATTCGAGCAACTGCGCGACCGACGCCTCGTTGAGCATGTCGCGCAAGTGAAACGCGGTGACGTACGCATCCGGGAACGCGCGGTGCGCGGGCAAGCCGCGTTCGTGATCGATCCCGTCAGGCCTGCGCCAGTAGCGCAGCACCTGATTCGAAAAGCTCGGCGAATCGGGCCACAGCCGCATCGCGCACTTCCAGGTGCAGATCCAGTCGGCGCCGTGCGTCATGTTTGGCGTGCAGAACTTCATCTCGAAATCGGCGCGATGCGCGGCGAGCGCGAGGCGGCGCGGATAGGGATCGAGCACCGGGCGGCCGACATCGATCCAGAGCGGCGCGTCAGCGACTTGCTCGTCGAGGATGTGGTGGACGGCTTGCGTGATCGGCGGGATTGGACGGCCGGGATTGACCATCCGGCTGCCGCCCTCGCCGTACAGCTCCCAGCGCCCATCGGGTCCCAGCGCGACATCCTGCCAGCCCACCTCGCACACGCCATGCGCGCCGGGCGTCTCGCCGGTGGTTTCGAGGTCGATGACGCGGATGATCGAGGAGGCGGAGGCCATTGGAACTAGATGGGCGCTTTCCCGCTATTCGTCACCCCCGCGAAAGCTGGGGCCGATCTCCCGAGCGCGAAGCTTGCTCTTCGGCACGAGATGGGTCCCCGCTTTCGCGGGGGTGACGGCCGGTATCAATGCCCCGCTTGCGGTCCGCGCACGAGCCCGCTCGCCGCGAGTTGTGCGTCGATCTGGCCGAGCAGTCGGTCGAGCGCCGCCTGATCCTTCGCCTCGGCGCGCGCGACCAGCACGTCCTGCGTGTTCGATGCGCGGAGCAGCCACCAGCCGTCGGGCGTGTTGACGCGTGCGCCGTCGGTGCGATTCACATCGGCGCCCGCAGTCTCGAGCCGGTCGAGCACTTCGTCGATCACCGCGAACTTGCGGCTCTCATCGACCTGAAAGCGCATCTCCGGCGTATTGACCATCACCGGCATGGCGGATTTGATCTCGGTCATCGATTTGCCGATCATGTGCACCGCGCGGATCAGCCGGACCGCGGCATATTGGGCGTCGTCGAAGCCGTAGAAATCGTGCGCGAAGAAGATGTGGCCCGACATTTCGCCGGCGAGCGGGCTGCCGGTTTCCTTCATCTTGGTCTTGATGAGCGAGTGCCCGGTCTTCCACATCAACGGCGTGCCGCCCAGCTCGGCGATGCGGTCGTAGAGCGCCTGGCTGGCCTTCACATCGGCGATGATCGTCGCGCCGGGAAGTTCCTTCAGCACAGGCTCCGCTAGAATGGACAGAATCTGATCGCCCCAGATCACTCGTCCTTCGCCGTCGATTGCGCCTATCCGGTCACCATCCCCGTCGAAAGCCACACCGAAATCGAGCTTCTTCTCGGCGACAAGCGTTTTGAGGTCAGCGAGGTTCTTTTCCTCGGTCGGGTCGGGATGATGGTTGGGGAAATTGCCGTCCACATCGGTGAACAGCAAGTGATGCTCACCCGGCAGGAGTTTGGTGAGCTTCTCGATCACCGGACCGGCGGCGCCGTTGCCCGCGTCCCAGCCGATCCGGTATGCGCCGCCTGCATAGCCCGCCAGCAGGCGGCCGACATAATCGTCCTGAATGTCGGCATCGGTGACGGCGCCTTCGCCTTCCTCCCAATCGCCGTCAGCCGCCATCCGGCCGAGCTTCTGGATATCCTCGCCAAAGAACGGGCGGCGCTGCAGCACCATCTTGAAGCCGTTATACTCGGCGGGGTTATGGCTGCCGGTGATCTGGATGCCGGCGTCCACCTCCAGCTCCGCTTCGGCATAATAAAGCTGCGGCGTCGGACCGAGGCCGGTCCGCACGACGTCGACGCCCGAGGCGAGCAATCCGTCGACCAACGCCGCTTCCATATCGAGCGATGAGGTGCGTCCGTCGCGCCCCACCGCGACGCGCGTGCCGCCGGCGCGGCGCACGACGGTGCCGAAGCTGCGCCCGATCGCGCGCGCGTCGTCCGTCGACAGCGTTTTGCCGACGATCCCGCGGATATCATATTCGCGTAAGGACGAAGGGTCGAAGCGATGGGTCATGGAAACTCCCGGAAATGCGTTGTGCGCCCAATCCGTGAGGCAGCGCTAAAGTTCAATAGCTACGAACGCACAAACGCGCCTCGCCGGCGAAGGCCGGGGTCCGGCTGCGAGCGGCCCGATGCTGGACCCCGGCCTTCGCCGGGGAGATATCATAGATTGGCGTCGTCGCGCTTGAGCAGCGTATCGCGTGCGGCGTTGACGCGCTGGGCGAGCTCGGCCGAGCCACCATGA
>JAFEEZ010000137.1 GCA_018240825.1 Pseudomonadota bacterium
CTCGCCCAGATCACGGCGGATGCGGTCGAATATTACGAGCCCGCAGCGGAGAGCAAGGATATCGCGATCGTCTTCGACCCTGGTCGCGCGAACGGCGAGACCAGGCTGCATGGCGATATGGACTTGTTGTTCGAAGCATTCGGGAACCTGATAGACAATGCGATCAAATATACGCCGCACGGCGGCGCCATCCGGATCGAGCTGACGCCTGGGCCGCGTCTCCAGATCACCGACAACGGGTGCGGCATCAATTACGAGGATCGGGAGAAATTGAAGCTGCGCTTCCAGCGCGGAAGCCAGGCGAGCGGCACGACGGGCAATGGATTGGGCTTGCCGCTGGTCGACGCGATAGCCCGATTGCACGGGATGGACTTGCGGTTCGACGACGTCGACGCCGGCTGCCGAGTCGTCATCGCCCCGGCCAGCTCGCCGGGTGTGCCGCGCTCGCGCCGCGCCAGGCGGATCCAGGCGCCGACATTAAATTAGATTAAATCGGGCCGGCGCTCCTGGGGCGCGGTATTCGCGCCTTTCGCGGCACTTGTGGTCGCGACCGCGGACTCGACGACATTAAATCTATTTTAGATTGGCGGTTTTGCCTTGCCGCCAAAGATAACCGGCCGTCCCCTGCGCACGAGACGACAATGTCGCGATGATGGAGGGGAAGATGGCGATACGGGTCATGGCGAGTCTGTTGGCGGCCACCACGATCGTGACGCCGGCATTGGCCGATGACGACATCCCCCCGGTCTTGGGCGGCAAGACCTATATCCAACACGTCATCCTGCGCGCCGCGGCCCGGCACCCCGGCGTGCTGGCGATAACGGTGGAGGGCGCACGCGAGGATGGCGGCGATGTTGTCGTGCTCGGCTCGACACTCAGCGCGGGCCGAGTCTTCACGAAGGTGGCTTCGCCGAACGCAAGTCTTGGCGGATCCGCCTCGCCCGACGGCAAGCGCTTTGACGTCCGCGAGCCGTTCAACAGCAATTCCGGCCACCGCCTCGGCACCATGACGATCAGCTTCGCCTATCGAAGGGGCGCAGCGACCCAGCGGCTCGTCGCAACCGCCGACGACATCGCGGCTGAGGTGGCGCGAGTGACGCTGAGCAGGAAAAACGCAGTCGATCCCTATCCCTACGACCCTGCCTTTACGGGACGCACCTACGCCCAGTCGCTGACCGAACGGACGATATTGCGCCACCCCGAACTGCTGGTGATGATGATTCACGCCACGCCACCGGGCAAGTCGAAGAACGTCATTATCGGCTCGAACATCGGGCGGATCGGCAAGGTCGCCGACGAAGACGATTTGCGGGTGATCGAAAAGGGCAGCACCAACCTCGAAATCGGCGGCGACAACGATCGCTTCGAAACCGAGCTGCCGCTTCTCGACGCCACGGGCAAGCGGATCGGCGCGCTGGGCCTGGTGTTCAACTATCGCGACGGCGAGGACAAGGAAGCGATCCACCGCCGCGGCCTGGCGATCCGGGACGAGGTCGCCAAGGCCATCCCCAACAATTCTGCGCTGTTCCGGCCATCGCGCTGACGCGCCTCTTTCGGAGGATCACATGACCAAGCCCTTCGCCTGTGTTGTGACGATCGGTTTCGTGCTGGCCGCTTGTCATCAGACGGGCGGGACGGCCAGGGCGATCGATCAGAATGCGGCTATCAATGCGGCCGCCGACGGGTCCGCCTCTGCGGGACCATTGACCCTCGCGGGGTCGACTGAGTTTCCCGGCTACGCCGGCGACTTCGACCACTTCGCGATCGATGCGAAAGGCGGGCGCCTGTTCCTCGCCGGCGAAGAGAGCGCGGAGCTGGAGGTGCTGGATCTCAAAACCGGAGGGGTGATCAAGCGGCTGAAGGGATATGGCACGCCGCACAGCGTGTTCTATATGCCCGGCGCCAACGAGTTGCTGGTCATCGACGGCGACAAGCCATCGCCCGTGCTGGACGCCGAGACGCTCGCAGTCAAACGGACCTACGACCTGCCGAAGGGCGCCGATTCGATCGGGTTCGATTCCAAGACGGGACACCTCTGGATCGTGACCGGCGGCAAGGACGTGCCGCAAAAGGACAGCAACCTGATCGAAATCGATCCCGCCACGGGAAAGCTGATCAAGACGGTCCATTTCGACGCGGACCATGTTGAAGCGATGGCCGTCGAGCAGAACGGCCCGGACCTCTATATCAATGTCACCGACAAAAATTATCTGGCGGTCGTCGACAAGGCGTCGGGCAAGGTGGTCAAGACCTGGCCGATCAAGGAGGCCGAGCAGAACGCGCCGATTGCGATCGACGAAAAGGGTCGCCGGTTGTTCGTGGTGACGCGCAAGCCCGGCAAGCTGCTGGTGCTCGACGCCGATACCGGCGCGACCGTGGCCGCCTTCACCGCGCCCGAGCGGACCGACGAGGTAACCTGGGACGCCGCCAACCGCCGCGTCTACGTGACCGGCGGACAGGGATATACCAGCGTCGTCGAGCAGGACGATCCCAACACGTATCGCGAAGTCGCGAAGGTGAAGACCTTGCCCGGCGCGAAGACCGCCGTGGTCGACAGCGCCCAGTCTCGGCTGTGGATCGCGGCGTCGCCAGGCGAGACCAAGGCAATGGGCAAAGTGCTCTGGTATTCGATCGCGCCACGCTGAGCTCGATCAACCGCTCGTCGGACGACAGAGGCTGCGCGACGGCACGGGTCCGGCGAAGTTCAGATGGGGAGAATGATATGAACGCCCGCTTTTGTTTGCGTGCTGCGCTGGCCGTCTCGACCGCGCTGGCCTCCGGGTTGCTCGGGGCTGCCCCCGCGACAGCGCAAGACACCGCGCCTGGCGGCAAGTCCGCGGAGACCCCGACCACTTCGAGCGGCGCCAATGACCAGTCGGACACCGGGAAGGACATCATCGTCACCGGTTCGGCAATTCCGACGCCGCCCGATCGCCTTGCGGCGCCGGTCACCGTCGTCGACAGCACATCGATCCAGAAAAGCGGCGTCGCCACCAACGTCCTCGAGATCCTGCGCAAGCAGGTGCCGGCCTTCGCCGGGCGCAGCTCGACCGGCAACGCCAACGCCAGCAACAACAATCAGCGTACCGCCGGCGGCTCGTCGATCCAGATCCGCAACCTCGACACGCTGGTGCTGGTCGACGGCCGCCGCGTCGCGCCGAGCGCGATTTCGGGCGTCAACGGCAAGGTGTTCGTCAACGTCGCGGAAATCCCCCCCGACGCGATCGAGCGAATCGAGGTGCTGACAGATGGCGCATCCGCTATCTACGGCTCGGACGCGATCGGCGGCGTGGTGAACATCATCCTGAAATCCGACTATCAGGGCATCGAGGCGAATGTTCGCTATGGCGGCGCTTCGGACTACAACGAACGCAGCGCTGGGCTGACCTATGGCGTCAATCTGGCCAGGAACGTCAACCTGACGGCATCGGCGAGCTATTCGAAATCGGATCCGCTCTACCAGAACCAGCGGCGCTTCTCGTCGCCCTTCTACTCGACGGGCGCCGCCGTTCCCGGGTCGATCGGCAGTTTCTACCTCGCGCCGGGCGTTTCCAGCCCGGCGCTGGGCGGTGGCTACGCCAGTCCCGCCACCGACCCGCAATATCTCAATGCCGGCGCGACCGTTGCGACGGCGCCGGGCACGGGGATCGGCGGCACCTACGACTTGTCGCAATTCAACACTTTGCTGCTGGCGCAGGAGCAAAAGGCGCTGGCCGTCACGCTCCGCGCCGACCTGACGGGCGATGGCTCGGTCAAGCTGTTTGGCGACTTTCAGTTCGCCCGAAACGACAATTTCACCCGCTTCATACCGGTAACGCTGGGTGTGACCGTCCCGGCCGGTTCGCCGGTCAATCCCTTCACCAACGCGACCGCGGTGACGTTCGGCAGCACGGCCAACCCACCGGTCTATAAGACGCGCGAGGACAGTTACCGCGGCACGATCGGGCTCAACGGCGAGGTCGCCGCGCTGGGCAAGGGCGGCGGCTGGGAGATCGCGTATACGCACAGCGAGAACACGGTCAATCAGACGATCACCAACGTCATCTATCGCAACAACCTTTTGCCGGCGGTGAGCGGCGGATACAATTCGTCATGCGTCGCGACACCTGGCGGGACGTTCAGCCGGGTGACCGCGCTGTCCGGGGCCGCAGCGGTCTGCCAACCCGCGCTCGATCCGTTCTCACGCAGCGGTGCGGTTAGCCCGGCGTCGCTCGCCAACGTGCTGACCAACGAATTCATCCACGGCCGCAGCCTGATCGACA
The DNA here is from genome assembly GCA_018240825.1 of Pseudomonadota bacterium. Classification (GTDB taxonomy): domain Bacteria; phylum Pseudomonadota; class Alphaproteobacteria; order Sphingomonadales; family Sphingomonadaceae; genus Sphingomonas. Next base: position 4,263 of record JAFEEZ010000137.1, read on the forward strand.
CTGCCGACGCGAAGCTGACCGGCTCCTTCCTAAAGCTGCCAGGCGGCGCGATCGAATTCGCGATCGGCGGCTCCTGGCGGCGCGAAAAGATTTCCGGCGCGCCCAACGCGATGAACTATGTTCACGTCGATGGCACTATCGCGTCTTCGGTCCAAACCCTGACCCAGGGAGGATTGATCGTCGATCCATTTTCGGCGTCCCGGACGGTGACTGCTGAGTTCGGCGAACTCCGCATCCCGCTGACCGGCGCCGGCGCCAACGTACCAGGCTTCTACAATTTCGACATCGTTGCGGCGATCCGGCACGAAAACTACAGCGGAATCGGCGGTTCGACCGTGCCCAAGATCGGGTTCCGCTGGCAACCGATCGCGCGACAGATCACGATTCGCGGCAGCTACGCCAAGTCATTCACGGCGCCGTCGCTCTATGCGCTGGGCGGGCCGATCAACTTCCGCACCTCGCAGGGGCCGAACGGCAGCTCAGGTATCGCCGGCGCGCTGTACTACACGTTCAACGCGGAGGCC
>JAFEEZ010000138.1 GCA_018240825.1 Pseudomonadota bacterium
AGACGCGCCGGCCGCCGGCATCGAATGTGGCCGCGCCCTGCGCCGCAGCGTCGTCCACGACACCCGCGGACACGATGCGGCCATCGCGCACGAGCAGGTCGCCGCCGCGGATGGCCTCGCCCGGGAAAACGAGCTGGGCATTGCGAATGACGAAGGTGGTCATGGGTGGGCTCCGGTTTAGCCTTGGACGAGCGCGAGGGCCTGGGCGACTGAGAGCCCGTCGTGCACGAGCCCCATGAGGGCCTTGGTGATGGCGGCGGGCCTGGCGTGCTGGATGATGTTTCGTCCATAGACGATACCGGAGGCGCCCTGCGCGAGCAGGTCGTGCGTGCGCTGGAGGATTTCCTGATCGCTGACCTTGCCGCCGCCGCGGACGAGCACGGGCACGCGACCGGCGGCCGTGATCACTTGGTTATAGAGGGAGACATTGTCGGTCGGGTCGGCCTTGATGACGTCGGCGCCGGGCTCGGCGGCCTGGCGGACGAGCGGGATGATTTTCTTTTCGTCGCCATCGACCATGTAGCCGCCGGATTGCTCATTGGGCCGGAAGACGAGCGGCTCGATCATGAGGGGCATGCCCAGGCGCTCGCAGTCGGGCTTGAGGCGCAGGATGTTTTCGACGCACTGCTCGCCGACTTCGGGCTCGCCGGGCACCTGGAAAAGATTCACGCACATGCACGCGGCGTCGAGGCGCACGGCCTGCTCGGGCGCATTCGCGATCGTGTGGCTGTAGAGGCGGCGCGGCAGCTTCTTGCCGTAGACATTGGCGACGTCGATGCGCAGCACGAGGGAAGGTTTGAGTCGGCCGGGGATCTCCTGGAGGTACCGGGCCTGACCGACGCTGAGCTGGATCGCATCGGGGCCGGCGGCCGCGACGACCTTGACGGCGGCGCCGATGTCCTCGATGCCGGCCAGGAAGCTGTGCTCGTTGAAGAAGCCGTGGTCGATCGCGACGTCGAAACAGCGGCCGGACCGGGAATTGAAGAGGCGTTTGAGACGGAAGGCGGTGGACATGGGGAAAATCAGGAGTAGCCGAGCTCTTTCGCCGTCTCGCCGATGGCCTCATCGATCAGGTCGAGACCCTTCAGCAGGGTGGCATCATCCATGACGATGGGGGGACTCATGCGGAGGATGTGGCCGGCGGGGATCCACGCGAGGCCTTTGCGGAAGGCTTTCTGGTAGACGAGCGTGCCGGCCTTGTCGAAGGGCTCCTTGGTGGCGCGGTCCTTCACGAGCTCAATGCCCATGAGGCAGCCCTTGGCGCGGACATCGCCGATGATCTTGTGGCGCTCCTTCATCTGGTTCATGCGCTTGAGGGCGAGCTCGCCGAGATGCGTGGCGTGCTCGAGCAGGTTTTCCTCCTCGATCACTTTCGTGGAAATGAGCGCCGCGGCACAGGCCATCGGGTTGCCACCGTAGCTGCTCGACGCGGAAATGCCCTCGAAGCTTTCCTTGAATTGTTCGCGCACGGCGACACAGGTGACCGGAAAGCCGTTGCCGAAGCCTTTGCCCAGCGTGACGACGTCGGGCACGACGCCCCAGTGCTCCATCGCGAGCCACTTGCCGGTGCGGCCCCAGCTCGTGAGCACCTCGTCGGCCATGAGGAGAATCTTCCGGTCGTCGCAGAACTTGCGGAGCTTCGGGAAGAAATCGTCGGGCGGCATGATGGAGCCGCCCCAGCCCTGGATCGGCTCGAGGACGAAACCGGCGACGGCGCCGATCGTGGCCTTGTCGAGATACTCGCCGTAGAAACGAAGATAAGCGTCGGTGTCGATCGCGCCGTCGGGTTTGGTCCAGACGGGACGGTAGGCATCAGGGCGCGGCACCATGTGCGCGCCGGGAGCACGAACCGCGCCATAAACGTGCGAGCGGATGTGGCCGAGCGAGACCGCGCCGTAGGTCTTGCCGTGGAAATCGTGGAAGCAGCTCACGGTTTCATGCTTGCCGGTGGCGGCGCGCAACACGCGGATACCGGCCTCGACGGCCGCGGTGCCGCAGTCGTAGAGCTGGAAGCCGTTGAGGTCGCCCGGAAGCACCGATGCCAGCTTCTCCATCAGCTCGGTCTTGATCGGCGTGGTGAAGTCGTGCGCGTTCATCAGCTGCGACGCCGCCTTGCCGATGCCCTCGCTGATCTTCGGGTGACAGTGCCCGAGCGTCGTGACGTAGATGCCGGAGGAGAAATCGATGTACTCGTTGCCGTCGACATCGCGCAGGACGCAGCCGCTGCCGGACTCGAATGAAACCGGGAAGAGCTTCACCTGGGTGCTGAGGCCCTTGAAATACTTGGTGCAACGCTCGTGCCAGTGCCTCGACTGGGGCCCCGGGGGCGGAACCGGCAGGTGAGGGACGCGCTGTAAATCGACGCTGCCCCATTCGAGCGTGGAAAAGGAATCGAGTGTGGATTTTTTCATGAAAGGGATACGGCGTTGACGGTGATGATCTTGGCCTTGAACCGGCTGAAGCGCTTGAGCGCGGCGGCGGGCGCGGCGTTGTCGGTGATGAAGATATCCGCCTCAGCCACGCTGCCCGAGCGGGCAAGGGCGGTGGTGCCAAGCTTGGTGTGGTCGGCGAGCAGGCAGAATTTTTGCGCGATGCGTCGCATCAGCTTGTCGACGCGGGCGAGGCGCAGGTCGGTGTTGTAGATCGTGCCATCGTCGCCGATGCCATCTGCGCCCTGAAACGCCCAGTC
>JAFEEZ010000139.1 GCA_018240825.1 Pseudomonadota bacterium
CAGAAGCTGGTGGCCGAACTTCAGCTGCCCGACGGATTGGCGAAGCTCGTCGCGCCGAGCGGCAAGTTCAACCCCGTAACGCAGCAGATGGACGTGTCGGGTCCGATCACTTTCGCCGGACCCAACAATTACACGCTGCAAACCAACGGCGCGATCGTCGATCTCAAGACCAAGACGATGGAGGGCGCGGGCGGCGTGTGGGGCACCGTCCCGCAGGGCTCCTTCACCGCCGACCGCATGAGCGCCGACCTCGACGCGCGCGTCGTGCGGCTTGACGGACGCGCGCGCTTGCGGATCGCGCCGCGACGCGCGAGATAGGCGCATGAAATTCGCCTTCTCCCTATTCGCGCTCGCAGCGGTCGCCGTCACTGGCGCCGCGCTCGCGCAGTCGCGCCATGATTCCTCCGCGCCGATCGATTTCGCCGCCGACCATATCGAGTTGCAGGACAAGGCGAACCGCGCAATCCTGTCGGGCAACGTCCGCATCACCCAGTCCGAAATGACGCTGACCGCGGCGCGCGTGACCGTCGCCTATACCGGCAAGGTGACCGACGGATCGCCCCAGGCGTCGCGGATCGATGCCTCGGGCGGGGTCACCGTCACGCGCCCGGACCAGCGCGCGAGCGGGTCGTACGGCGTCTATGACGTCGGCCGCCGCATGGTCATCATGCTCGGCGGGGTCAAGCTCACGCAAGGCGCCAACACCGTCAACGGCAGCCGGTTGACGATCAACCTCGACACCGGCAAGGCGGTGATCGACGGCGGCGGCGCGGTTTCGGGCGCCGGCGGCGGTCCGACCACTGCCAGCGGTGGCCGCGTGACCGGTCGTTTCTCGGTACCCAAACGCAATTAGCGCCTAATTTTCGAGCGTTCCGTCGTGGCGCCGCTTCCATTTGGAGCGCCCGGCGGGCATGGCATGCACGAAGCTTGCCAACCGGGACACCGGTAACCATTCAGTAACCAAGAAGCGGGCACTGACGGAGCCGATATGGACGATATCACCGCCCTGGATGCGATCGAGGCGATCGCCGAAACCCCCAAGATGGAGGGGCTGTCGGTCGTGTCGATCGCGAAGTCATACGACAAGCGCGTCGTGTTGAGCGACGTGTCGGTGTCAGTCGGCAAGGGTGAGGTGATCGGGCTGCTCGGCCCCAACGGCGCGGGCAAGACGACATGTTTCTATTCGGTGATGGGACTGGTGAAGCCCGATGCCGGCCGCATCATGCTCGACGGCGACGATATCACCGGCCTGCCGATGTACCGCCGCGCGATCCTGGGGCTCGGGTATCTGCCGCAGGAAACCTCGATCTTTCGGGGCTTGAGCGTCGAAAAGAACATCCTCGCGGTGCTCGAACTCGCTGAGCCCGACAAGTCCGCACGAGCCAAGCGCCTCGACCAGTTGCTCGACGAATTCGGGCTGACGCGGCTGCGCGACGCGCCGGCGATGGCGCTGTCGGGGGGCGAGCGGCGCCGCGCCGAAATCGCGCGCGCGCTGGCGGCGAACCCGTCGATCATGCTGCTCGACGAGCCCTTCGCCGGCATCGACCCGCTGTCGATCAGCGACATTCGCGACCTTATCGTCGAACTCAAAAAACGCGGCATCGGCGTGCTGATCACCGACCATAATGTGCGCGAGACGCTCGACATCGTCGATCGCGGCTACATCATCTATGACGGTCGCGTGTTGTTCGCCGGCACGCCGCAGGAACTTGTCGCCGACGAGAACGTCCGCCGACTCTATCTCGGCGAAAGCTTCACGCTGTAGCGCCATGCCGTTCCGCACCATCCTCCGTTCGTTTCGGGCGAAGTCGAGAAACGGAACCAGGCGCTTCATCAACGCGCCTCGACTTCGCTCGACACGAACTATGCGGGGCGTGGCGGTGTGGAGCGTGGGCCGATGAGCCTCGCCCCGCGCCTCGATCTTCGGCAGTCGCAATCTCTGGTGATGACGCCGCAATTGCAGCAGGCGATCCGCCTGCTCGCGCTGTCCAACCTCGAAGTCGAAACCTTCATCGCCGAGGAAATCGAGCGCAATCCGTTGCTAGAAAGCGGCGCGCCCGACGATGACGGCCCCGTGGTCGAGCGTGAGCCGGCGATCGAAGCGCCCGAACCCGCCAGCGCCGACTCGCTGGTGATGGGCGAAAGCGGCGGCGAGGCCGCGCTAGATGTCGATTTCGCGACAGAGAGCTTCCACCACGATTCCGCCGCGGACCAGGCCGGGATGGACGGCTCGCTCGGCATGAATGGCGGGCCGGGCGGGATGCCCGAGGACGGGCCCGACCTCGATGCGTTCGCCTACACCTCGCTCAGCCTTGCCGATCATCTGCTCCACCAGGCGGGCGAAGTGCTGAGCGGACGCGACCTGTTCGTCGCCCAACACCTGATCGATCTGATCGACGAGGCCGGCTACCTCGCCGCGCCATTGCTCGACATCGCCAACCGGCTCGGTGCGCCGCTGGTCGAGGTGGAGCAAGTGCTCGGCGTCATCCAGACGTTCGACCCGACCGGGGTCGGGGCGCGCGATCTCGCCGAATGTCTCGCGCTCCAGGCCAAGGAGGCCGACCGCTACGATCCGTGCATGGCGCGGTTGATCGACAATCTCGACCTTGTCGCGCGTGGCGACCTCGCACGGCTCAAGCGGATGTGCGACGTCGATGACGAGGACCTGGCGGACATGATCCGCGAGCTGCGCAATTACGATCCCAAGCCCGGCTGCAAATTCGGCGGGGAAGTGATGCAGGCGGTGACCCCCGACCTGTTCATCGCGCAGCGCAAGGGCGGCTGGGCGATCGAGATCAACGCCGCGACGCTCCCGCGCGTGCTGGTAAACCGCTCCTATTATGTCGAGCTGTCATCCGGCCCGCAGGACAAGGCGTCCAAGGCGTGGCTGTCGGACATGCTCGCCAGCGCCAACTGGCTGGTCAAGGCGCTCGATCAGCGCCAGCGCACGATCGTCAAGGTGGCGAGCGAGATCGTGAAGCAGCAGGAAGCGTTCTTCCTGCACGGCGTCGCGCATCTGAAGCCGATGACGCTCAAACAGGTCGCCGACGCGATCGAGATGCACGAATCGACGGTCAGCCGGGTCACGTCGAACAAATATCTGAGCTGCGCGCGCGGGCTGTTCGAACTCAAATATTTCTTCACGAGCGCGATCCAGTCGGCGGATGGGGGCGATGCGGTGTCGGCGGAGGCGGTCAAGTCGGCGATCCGCGCGCTGATCGCCGCGGAAGACCCGAAGGCGATCCTGTCCGACGACACATTGGTCGACATGCTCAACGCAAAGGGCTTCGGCATCGCGCGCCGCACCGTCGCCAAGTATCGCGAGGCGATGGGGATCGGCAGCTCGGTGCAGCGCAGGCGGCAGAAAGCGCTGGAGGGAGTCGGCTAAGCCTTAGCAATTCGGCAAAACATTGACGCTATCGCCGGCGCCATGAGCGCGCACTTCATCGTTCGGGCGGAGCCGGCCCGCGACTTGATCCGAATCGAGATGGCGGGGTTTTTCACGCCCGCGGATATCCAGGCGTTCTATGACGCGCGCGCGGTCGAGCATGCGATGCTGAAGTGCGGACGCAACCAGCACCTGACGCTCAACGACCTGCGTAAGATGAAAGTCCAATCGCAGGAGGCGGTCGCCGCATTCAAGGACCTGCTCGGCGATCCCGCCTATCGATCGCGCAAGCTCGCGTTCGTGGTCGACCGCACGCTGGCGCGCAGCCAGTTGATGCGCGCGCTCAACGGCCGCGACGCCAAATGTTTTGAAGACAAGGCGGCGGCGGAACAGTGGCTGTTCGCCGCCGACCCGCGCGCGATCGCCGCCTGATTTGACCGCATGGCGCAGCGTGTCCCAGCCTTCGCCGAAAGCGAGGGAACCCATGATCATCGTCACCGGCAGCGTCACCGCGAAACCCGGCAGCTTCGAAGCGCTCCTTGAGGCAAGCGTCGCGCACGTCCGCCGCTCGCGGACCGAAGACGGCTGTATCAGTCACGCGGTGCGAATCGACAGCGAAGACCCGATGAAGCTCGTCTTCTACGAGGAATGGCGCGACATTGCGGCGCTTCAGGCGCATTTCGCGACTCCGGGGATTGCCGAGCTGCTCGCTGCGTTTCGCGAGCATGGCTGCGCGAGCGACAAGATCACGACGTACGAGGCGACCAGGCTGCCGCCTTTGGGTTAAGGCAACCTGCCCCATCCCGTTCGGGCTGAGCGCGTCGAAGCACAGTTTCTCGACAAAGCGGGCGAACGGCCAGGTGGATTTGAACGCTTAGTCGTCCTCGTCCTCGTACCCCACCAGCGCCAGCGCGCGCGCCTTGATCTGGCGAGTCATGCACCAGTGGATCAGCGCCTCCTCGCGGCCATGGGTTACCCACACTTCGCTGGGTGCGATCTCGGTCAGCGTTTCGGTGAGTTCGTCCCAATCGGCATGGTCCGACAGGATCAGCGGCAGTTCGACGAGCTTTTGTCGCGCGCGTTGGCGCACCCGCATCCAGCCGCTCGCCATCGCCGTGATCGGATCGGGCAGGCGGCGCGACCAGCGATCGTTGAGCGCGGAGGGCGGGCACATCACGATTCGGCCTTGCAGCTGGGCCTCAGCGGCCCCGGTCGCTGGCCGGAGTTCGCCCAGATCAACGCCCAGTTCGACGTAAAGATCGCACAATCGCTGCAGCGCGCCGTGGATATAGATCGGATCGTCGAACCCCATGTCGCGCAGCTCGCGAATCACGCGCTGCGCCTTGCCGAGCGCATAGGCGCCGACGAGCACGCACCTCGTCGGGTTGGCGCGCAACGCGGCGAGCAATTTGTCCATCTCGTCGTGCGTCTCGGGATGGCGGAAGACGGGCAGCCCGAACGTCGCCTCGGTGACGAAGATGTCGCATTTGATGGGTTCGAAACGCGCGCAGGTCGGGTCGGGGCGGCGCTTGTAATCGCCCGACACCACGACGGTCTCGCCGCGATGGCGCAGCACGATCTGCGCCGAGCCGAGCACGTGCCCGGCGGGGGCGAACTCGACCTCGACCCCGCCCATGTCGAGCTTTTCGCCATAGTCGACGGCACGCCCCGCCTGCGGGCCGTAGCGCGTTTCCATGATCGCCAGCGTCTCGGGAGTCGCCCAGACCGCCTGGTGCCCGCCCCGCGCATGATCGGCATGGCCGTGCGTCACCAGCGCGCGCGGGGAGGGAATCGACGGGTCGATCCAGGCGTCGGCGGGCTTGACGTAGATGCCGTGGGGCTTGGGATCGATCCAGTCGCCGAGTTTCGCCATGCATCCTATATGGTCGGGATGCGTATGGGTTCCCATCCTCAAGTGAAGTCACCCCCACCCTTCCGGCGCTACCGCCTCCCTCCCTCTCCCATTTGGGAGAGGGAAGGGGCCCGCGAGCCGAGGGCGAGTGGGAAGGGTGAGGGTGATTGACTGAACTTCCTCAAATCCTGACCGGCTGGTTCGCCAGTCGCGGATGGCGACCGCGGCGGCACCAGTTGGAGATGCTCGACGCGGCGCGCGCGGGCCACCATGCGCTACTCGTCGCGGCGACGGGGGCGGGAAAGACGCTCGCCGGGTTCCTGCCGACGCTGGCGGAATTGATCGAAGCGCCCATCGATGGCCTCCACACGCTCTACGTCTCGCCGCTCAAGGCGCTGGCGGTTGACGTGCAGCGCAACCTGCTGACCCCGATTGAGGAGATGGGGCTCGACATTCGCGTCGAGACGCGCACCGGCGACACGCCGAGCGACCGCAAGGCGCGGCAGCGGATCAGGCCGCCCAACATCCTGCTGACCACGCCCGAATCCTTGTCGCTGCTGCTCAGCTATCCAGACAGCTTCACGATGTTCGCCGGGCTGCGCACGATCGTGGTCGACGAAGTCCACGCCTTCGCCACGGGCAAGCGCGGGGATTTGCTGAGCCTGTGCATGGCGCGGCTGCAGCGGATCGCGCCTGATCTGCGCCGGGTCGCGCTGTCGGCGACGGTCGCCGATCCCGACGGTTATCGCGCGTGGCTCGCCCCCGACGGCGATATTGATTCGGTCGACCTCGTGCTCGGCGAGGCGGGGGCCGAGCCTAACGTCGCGATCCTGCTGCCCGAGGATCGCGTGCCCTGGGCGGGGCATTCGGGGCGCTACGCCGCCGAGCAAGTGATGGCGGAGATCGAGACGCATCGCACCACCCTCGTCTTCTGCAACACGCGCAGCCTCGCCGAACTGATCTTTCAGGATCTATGGAAGGTCAATTCCATGTCGCTGCCGATCGGCGTGCATCACGGCAGCCTTGCGCGTGAGGCGCGGCGCAAGGTCGAGGCTGCGATGGCCGACGGGCGGCTGCGCGCGCTGGTCGCGACCGCGAGTCTCGACCTCGGGGTCGATTGGGGCGATGTCGATTGCGTCATCCAGATGGGCGCGCCCAAGGGCGCGTCGCGGCTGACGCAGCGGATCGGCCGCGCCAACCACCGGCTCGACGAAGTGTCGGAAGCGATCATCGTTCCCGGCAACCGATTCGAATATCTGGAGGCGCGCGCCGCGATCGACGCCGTCGAGCAGGGCGCGCTCGACAAGGATGTGTTCCGGCTGGGCGCACTCGACGTCCTGGCGCAGCATGTCATGGCATGCGCGTGCGCGGCGCCGTTCGACCAGGACGCGTTGCTCGACGAAATCCGCTCGGCCTTACCCTATTCGGCGCTGTCCGCGGAGCTGTTCGACCGCGTGCTCGGGTTCATCCGCGATGGCGGCTACGCGCTCAAAGCGTATGACCGGTTCAAACGGTTGACGCAGGATGCCGACGGCACCTGGCGCGTCAGCCATCCGCGGTTCGTGACCCAGCACCGCCTCAACGCCGGGATCATCGTCGAGGCGACGATGCTCAACGTGCGGTTCAAGAACGGCCGCCTGCTCGGCAAGGTCGAGGAATCTTTCGCGGCGACCCTGTCGAACGGCGACACCTTCTTTTTCGCCGGGATCAGTTGCGAAGTGATCCGGATCGACACGGAAGACTTGCTGGTGCGCGCGTCGGCACGGCCGGCGCGGATTCCGACCTATGGCGGCGCGCGGATGCCGATCTCGACCAACCTCGCCAATCGTGTCCGCGCCTTTCTGGCGACGCCGGAAGAATGGAGCCGCTTTCCCGACGACGTGCGCCAATGGCTGGAGGTGCAGGCCTATCGTTCGGTGCTCCCGCGTGCCGACCAGCTGCTGGTCGAGACGTTTCCGCGCGAAAAGCGACACTATATGGTCGCCTACAGCTTCGAGGGATGGAACGCGCATCAGTCGCTCGGGATGCTGCTGACGCGGCGGATGGAGACGCAGGGGCTGCGCCCGCTCGGTTTCGTCGCGAGCGATTATGCGATCGGCGCCTATTCGCTCGATCCGGTGACCGATCCCGCATCCTTGTTCTCGCCCGACATCCTCGAACACGAATTCGTCGACTGGGTGCAGCAGAGCCATCTGCTCAAGCGCGCGTTCCGCGAGGTCGCGGTGATCGGCGGCCTCGTCGAGCGCCAGCATCCGGGCAAGCGCAAGACGGGCAAGCAGGTCACCTTCTCGACCGACCTGATCTACGACGTGCTCCATAAATACGAGCCGACGCATCTGCTGCTCCAGGCGGCCTGGGACGATGCGCGCGCCAAGATGACCGATGTCGGCCGGCTCGCGCACCTGCTCGACCGCGCCGCAGACACGATGGTGCATGTCGACCTCGACCGCGTGTCGCCGCTTGCGGTGCCGGTGTTGACCCTGATCGGGCGCGAGCGCGTCGCGACAGGAAGCGCCGACGACGACTTGCTTGCCGAAGCCGAAGGACTGGCGCGCGAGGCGATGCGGCTCGATTAGGGACTGTATTATCCGCTTGGTGCACGCGCGGAACAGGCGTAGAACCTTGTCATGCGCAGGTGGAGGTTCTGTGTAGCGATAGCGGCAAGCGCAATGGCGATGCCGCTCCTCGCTTGGAGCGGGCAACCGCAAAAGGATGCCGGCTTGCCCGCCGGCACGGTCCAGCCCGCGCCATTCCCCGGTGAAACGATCGGCTTTCGCACCGCGACCAATCGCATGACGGTTCCCGTGCAGGTCGATGGCAAGGGTCCCTATGCCTTCATCATCGACACCGGCGCCGAGCGTTCAGTGGTGTCGCGGGAGCTCGCCGATATGCTCGGACTCGACGCTGGTGAACGTGCGCGGCTGTTCGATTTCGCCGGCCCCAGCACCGTCAGCACAGTCAAGGTCGCTTCGCTGTCGGCTGGGTCGCTGTCCACCGGAGAGATCGAGGCTCCCGCCCTCGCCGCCGCCAATATGGGCGCGTCGGGAATGCTCGGCATCGATGCGTTGCAGGGGCATCGCCTCGTGATCGATTTCGATCGCAACCGCATGACGCTAATGGCGGCCAAGAAACGCCCGCGCGGAGAGATTGTGGTCGGCGCAGAATCACGCCTGGGCCAACTCATCGTGACCAAGGCGACGTTCGAAGGGCGGCCCATTGCGGTCATCATCGATACGGGATCGTCTGTCAGCATCGGCAATATGGCCATGCGCGCGCTGGCGAAGCGACCGCCGCGCACTATCGGTCCGATCAACGTCCAATCGGTGACCGGCCGGTCCTTCGACGTCAATTACGTCATGATCAACGATCTTCATATCGGCGACATGCGGTTCGACAGATTCGGGCTTTCCTTTGCCGATGTGCCGCCGTTCGCGCGGTTCGGGCTGGCGGACAAGCCGGCGTTGATCCTGGGAATGAACTCGCTCAAGATGTTTCGCCGGGTCGAGATCGACTTCGTCAACCGCGCGATCGCCTTCACGTTGCCGCGGCCAGCAATCGACCTCAAAGACACCTGTCGCTCGCTCGCCGCCTGTAAGCGTCTGTAATGCGATGGATTGTACTCTTGGCGGCCGCGATAGGCATGACGGTCACGGCTTCCCCGCTTGCGCAAAACGCCAAGCTGCCCCCACCGTCGTCGTACGATCCCACCCTGGCGACATCGGACACACTCGGGTTCAATTTGAACGACAATCGCATGACGGTGCCGGTATCCAGCGGATCCGGCGGCCCGTATCGCTTCATCATCGATACCGGCGCGGAACGAACGGTGGTGTCCAGCGAACTTGC
>JAFEEZ010000013.1 GCA_018240825.1 Pseudomonadota bacterium
TACGGACGGCCGCCAGCTGATCGCGGTCGGGTCGCTATTCACGCTGGAACACTGCTATCGCTGTCCGACTCCCGCACACCTTCCTGTCGATCGGGCGTAAAGGCTCGCCCTCGCGGGTCAAGTCCCGTTTCGTGGTGTCAAATCCGATTGCTCCTTGGTGGGGGTGATGGTCAGGCGGTGAGGAACAGCTCGGGGCGGGCGGGCTCGGCGTGGTCGTGGAGGATGTGGACGAGTTTGCGCATGGAGATGTCGGAGAAGTAGCGGCGTTCGCCGTATTGCCATTCCTCGTGTTGTTCCTGTAGGACGGCGCCGATGAGGCGGGTGACGGAGTCGCGGTCGGGGAAGATCTGGACTACGTCGGCACGGCGTTTGATCTCTCGGTTCAACCGCTCGATCGGGTTGTTGGACCAGACCTTCTGCCAGTGTTCGCGGGGCAGCGTGGCGAATCCGGTCAGGTCGGGTTCGGCAGTCTCGAGCATGGCGGTGATCTCGGGGAATGAGCCTCGGAGGCTGTCGGTGACCTGGTGGTATTGGCCGATCACGGCCTCGGGGGTGGTTTGCGCGAAGATCGTGGAGATCAGCGCGTTGACCGGCTTGGAGCGGGCTGATCCCAGCTTCTGGGTGATGTTCCGCGCGAAGTGCACTCTGCATCTTTGCCATCCCGCGCCGGGCAGGATCGCCTTCACTGCGGCTTTGATGCCGGCGTGCGCGTCGGAAGTGACCAGCGTCACCCCGAGTGGGTCGGCGTCGGTCGCGACCTTCAGGCCGCGGTCGCGCAGGGTCCGGAGGAACTCGGTCCAGAAGTCGGTGGTCTCCGCGTCGCCCAGCGCCATCCCGAGGATCTCCCGGCGCCCGTCACCGCTGACCCCGGTCGCGACGACGAGGGCTTGGGAGATCACCCGGCCGCGGACCCGGACGTCGAGGTAAGTGGCGTCCAGGAACAGGTACGGGAACCAGGTGTGATCAATCCGACGATGCAGGAACTCGTGCACCGCCTCGTCGATCTCGGCGCAGATCCTCGAGACCGTGGAGCGGGAGATGCCGGTGTCGTTGCCGAGCGCCCGCACCAGCTGGTCGACCTTGCGAGTGGACACCCCGTCGATCCAGGCCTGGCAGATCACCGCGTAGAGCGCCTTGTCGACCCGGCGGCGCGGGTGCAACAGCGACGGGAAGAACGACCCCTCCCGCAACTTCGGGATCTGAAGATCCACCTCCCCGGCCGGGGTCGCGAGGGTCTTCGGTCGGGTGCCGTTACGACGCGTGGTGCGTTCGGTAGCGCGCTCGTAACGGCCGGCGCCGATCTTCACGGTCGCTTCCGCCTCGATCAGGTCCTGCAGCCCGGCCTGCAGCATCCGCCGGAACACGTCCGAGTGGGCCAGGTCAGGATCGGCGAGAACTTCACCGATCAGGGTCGACAAGGCAGACTGGTTGTGGGTCATCGTGGGATCACTTTCTTGCTTCTTGGCGGAACAATTGGGTCTCCCACGATGACCCCCTCTACGTCAACGACGACGACGGGCCAGCGGGGAATTGACACAGAGATGATGGATTCGGCTCCGGCGCCGGCGTGACCCGAAATTACACGGACGCCGTTCGCGGCTGTCTTTTTGTGGATCTGTCCGTCGACGCCGGGGTCGCTGCGGGCCGGGCGGGCACATGACTTGATAGGAGCCTGACCGGAAAGTCGTCTCACCTTTGTGCTGTCTGCACTCACCCGACCCGCGGTGACGTTCATCACCATTGGAAGGGAATCCCGTCAATGACGAGCATGACACTCGACCCGCCGCTGACCAACCCGTTGCCACCAGGCTCCGAGTTGGTCGCCGGGGTCGACACGCACAAGAACACGCATCACGTCGCGATCCTCGATCTCGTGGGCCGACCTGTCGCGGACCGAGAGTTCCGTGCCGACGGTCGCGGTTACGCGCAGATCGTCGCGTTCCTCCACGCGCACGGTGATGTCGTCCGTATCGGGGTGGAGGGAACGGGGTCGTACGGGGCTGGCCTCGCACGCGCGCTGACCACGGCGGGGCTGACCGTCATCGAAGTCGCGCGACAGGACCGGCAAGCCCGCCGTCGTCGCGGCAAGTCCGACCCCCTCGACGCCCACCAGGCAGCGGTCGCTGTCCTCGCAGGAACGGACACCGCGATCCCAAAGTCTGGTGATGGCGCGGTCGAGTCGATGCGGATCCTCCTCGCAGAGCGGCGCTCGGCGGCCAAGGCCAGAGCGCAAGTGATGAACCAGATCCACGCGCTGCTGATCACCGCACCCGAGCTCGTGCGACAGGCGTTCCGCGCTCTCAGCGGGCAGCGTCTGGTGAACACGCTCGCCAAGACTCGGCCCGGAACAATCACGTCCCCCGATCCCGCGGTCGTCGCCCGGCAGACACTGCGACGGTTCGCGGTCCGACACCTCACGATGCAAGCCGAGATCGACCTGATAGAACAACAGTTGGAGATGCTCGTCCGGCAGGTCAACCCCACGCTGCTGTCCCTGAGCGGAGTCGGTCCTGTCACCGCAGCGACGCTCCTGGTCGCCGCAGGCGACAACCCCGAGCGGCTCGGAACCCGCGCCAGCTTCGCCACTCTCGCCGGTGTCGCCCCGATCCCCGCCTCCTCCGGACAACGCACACGGCATCGACTCTCTCGCGGCGGGAACCGGCACGCGAACGCCGCGCTGCACCGGATTGTGCTGTTGCGCATGCGGCATCGCGAGCCTCGGACGATGGCCTACTTCGAGAGGCGTCGTTCGGAGCAACTCACCGACCGTGACATCATGCGCTGCCTCAAACGACACGTCGCGAACGAGATCTATGCCGCTCTGCTCAATCCCGCCACCGACA
>JAFEEZ010000140.1 GCA_018240825.1 Pseudomonadota bacterium
ACCGGCCCTCGGCATCGGGCCTCGCCGCGCGGAAACCGAGCTGCGCCATCAGCCGCGCGAGCGTGTCGGGCTGGAGCCCGATCGAGGTGGCGAGCGCCGGGTCGGGCGCGAACGGCGCGCGGCCTTTGCGGGCGTCGTGCGCGGCGCGCGCGATCCGTTCCACCAGGTCGACGCGCACCGCTTGCTGCCCGAGCGGGCGGAAACCGTGCGTGAGATCGGCTCCCGACGCGCCACGGGGCAAGACGGTGGCACCTTCGCGCGGCGCGCCGTCCAGCCGCATCAGCACTCGGCGCCATTCGGCGGCGGCGGGCTTGAGCAAGGCCGGTGCGAACAGGTCGAGCGTGCCGATCGTAACGCCGATCTTGCCGAGCCGCTTGCGCGCCGCCGCGTCAAGCGCCTCGACCTGCGCGCCGATCGCGCGGCGGGGCAGCAGCCCGCCCGCTGCGAGCAACGCCCCGGCCACTGCGCGGAGCGGCCCACCGGCGGCGGGATCGCGCAACACGGCGTCGAGCTTGCCGAACACCGGCAGATGCCGCGCGAGCTGCGCCGCGAGCCATGCGTCGAGCCGCGCCTGCACCGGCTTGCGGATCGCGGGATCGAGCGCCGCGATCGCGCGGTCGAGGGTTAAGGTTGGTTGCGCGAGATTGGGGCCGGGGACGATCCGTGCGACCGGGAAGCCGCGCCAAACTATTTCCGTTCGCGCCGAGCTTGTCGAAGGGCGTGTGCCATGTGCTTCGACAACCCTGGATCCAGTCCGGGGACGAACGGAGAATTTGTCATCCTCCGCCGCCGCCAATTCCCCTGCCCGCCGCGCCAGTTCCGCGCCCAGCCGTTTCTCCGCCGCCGCCAGCAACAGGCGCTTGTCGCCCGCGCGCGCATCCGCCGCCACCGTGAAGGTGAACCCCGAAAGCGTCCCGATCGGATGGTCCTCGACCAGCACCTCTCCCTCCTCGCCGATCACGACGGGGAGCGCGCCGGCATCCTTGCCGATCTGGCGCAGCAGCACGGTGGTCCGCTTGTCGACGAAGCGCTGGGTGAGACTCGCGTGAAGCGCGTCGGACAGCCGTTCCTCGACTTCTCCCGTGCGCGCCGCCCAACGCGCGGGGTCGGCGAGCCAGTCGCCGCGATGCGCGATATAGGCCCAGGTGCGGATCGCCGCGATCCGCCCCGCGATCGTCTCGACATCGCCGCTCACCTCGTCGAGCCGCGCCACCTCGCTCGCGAACCATGGCGCCGGGATGCGGCCGTCGCCCTCGCTCAGATACCGGAAGATGCGGCTGACCAGGCGCGTGTGCGGATCGGCGCCGAGCTTCCTGAAATCGGGCACGCCGCACGCCGCCCACAACCGCGCGACTTGTGGCGACGAGCGAACCCGGTCGCGGACCCAATCCTCCTCGGCGAGCCGCTTGAGCACCCCGAGATCG
This sequence comes from Pseudomonadota bacterium, assembly GCA_018240825.1. GTDB lineage: Bacteria > Pseudomonadota > Alphaproteobacteria > Sphingomonadales > Sphingomonadaceae > Sphingomonas. The sequence continues at coordinate 1,425 of JAFEEZ010000140.1, forward strand.
ACCGCCGGCGGCGCGGCGCGCAGGGAAGGGTGGCCGGGCCTGGCCTCCAGGCTGGCGATCAGCGCGTCGATCGATCCGAGATCGGGCTCTCCATCGCGCCAATAGAGGAAATCGAGCGGCGGGAAGCGGTGCTCCTCGATCGCATACACTTCCTCGGGCGTGAACGCGCCGGGTCCTTCCTCGGCCAGCGCGCCGAACGTCCCGTCGCGCTGGTGCCGCCCCGCGCGGCCCGCGATCTGCGCCATTTCGCTCACCGTCAACCGGCGCTGGCGCTTGCCGTCGAACTTGTTGAGGCTGGCGAACGCGACATGGCTCACGTCCATGTTGAGCCCCATGCCGATCGCGTCGGTCGCGACCAGATAGTCGACCTCGCCTGCCTGGAACATCGCGACCTGGGCGTTGCGCGTGCGCGGGGACAGCGCGCCCATCACCACCGCCGCGCCGCCGCGCAGCCGCCGCAGCATCTCGGCGACGGCATAGACTTCCTCGGCGCTGAACGCGACGATCGCGGAGCGTTTGGGCAGCCGCGACAGCTTCTTCGCGCCGGCGTAGCTCAGCGTCGAGAAGCGCGGCCGCTCGACGATCTCCGCCTCGGGGATGAGCGCGCGGATCATCGGGCGCAGCGTCTCCGACCCCAGGATCATCGTCTCGTCGCGCCCCCCCGCGCGGAGCAACCGGTCGGTGAAGACGTGCCCGCGTTCGGGATCGGCGCCCAGCTGCGTCTCGTCGAGCGCGACGAAGCTGACCTCCTTGTCGGTCGGCATCGATTCCGCGGTGCACAGGAACCAGCGCGCATCGGGCGGGACGATCCGCTCCTCGCCGGTAATCAGCGCGACCCGGCTCTCACCCTTGATCGCGACGACGCGGTCATAGACCTCGCGCGCCAGCAGGCGCAGCGGAAAGCCGATCATCCCGCTCGAATGCCCGCACATCCGCTCGATCGCGAGGTGCGTCTTGCCGGTGTTGGTGGGCCCGAGCACCGCGGTGACCGGGTTACTGTACGCGCTCATTACGCCGGCCAACATCGGCGCGCGCACCGGGCCGTGCAAGCGTTGTCGCGTCATTCCGGCTTGTCATACCGTCAAACGGCGGAATAATCGGCAGCGGGGGATGCGACATGACGCGCTCGCTCATGCGCCGATACCATTTTCCCGTCGTCAGCCTGGTGCTGGTGGCGCTGACCCTGATCGCATTTGGCGACAATCTTTTCACCGACGTCGGGCAGCCGAGCAATCACGATCCCAAATTCATCGTTCACGGGCTGTTGTGCGGCGCTTGGATCATCCTCCTGTTCATCCACACCACGCTGGTCGCGGCCGGCAATATACGCTTTCACCGAAAGCTCGGTATCGCCGCTCTCGTCGTGGCGATGGGCGTCACGCTCAGCACGATCTGGGTGTTCGTCGCGGTGTGGAAGGGCTGGGCGGCGATGGACCCCGAGGTCAAGGCCAACCGCCTGCTGCTCCCCAGTTATTCGGTCGCCGTCGCTATCGGCTATCTCCAGCGGCGGCGGCCTGCCCGGCACAAGCGGTTCATCTATGCCGGTACTTTGTTCATGCTCGAGCCGGTGCTGGCGCGAGTCTATGATCCGCTTATCGTACCCCTGCTGCGCGGAATGCCGACCGCGCAAGTCGACGCGCTGTTTTTGCCGTGGATGTCCGCAACGTGGCTCGCCTTCTTTGCGTCGTGGCTGGCGTACGATTGGCTGACAATCCGCCGCCTCCACGCGATCACGATCGGCGCGTTGCTATGGTTCGGCTTGATGTGGGCCATCGCTTTTGGCGCGCCGGGTCCCGCATGGAACACCGGCGCCCCGCCGCCACCCGCGAAAATGACCGCGGATTCACAGGTCGTTAAACCGTTCCGGGCCGCATAATTCACCTGTCCCTTGCGATGCACGGCTCATCGCAGGCGCGCGGCGATATGCCTGCCTTTAAATTGACTTTAACTATGCACCGACAGAGTGATTCCGCCTGCGCCGGGGGTGGATCGGCGATAGCTTTCCAGGGACGGTTTTCGTCGTGTATTTGCGCAACGATCAGTTCGATTCCGCGGGCGGCAGCGCCGCGCGTTCGACCGAGCTGGTCCTGCTGCCCGAACCGAGCCGGCTCGACCGCATCCGCCAAACACTCGAGGACATCGACTGGACGCCCGATCTCGGCGCGCGGATAGGGTCGCGCGACTGGTTCCGCGGCGCCGCGACCTGCACCGCCCTGCTCTGCGCGACCTGGGCGCTGTCGCCCGGCTTCGCGCGGCCGATTATCGGCGACACGCCTGCGGCGCTCAAGGGGCAGGCGTGGGACAATGCCCGCGCGCAAGCCATCGCACCGCTCGCCTGGGGCGCCGACACCGGCCAACGTATGGCCGCCAACGACCTCGTCCGGCCGCTCGGCGAGACGCCCGACCGGCCGCATCTGCCCTTCTCCTCGGCGATGAGCGACGGCG
>JAFEEZ010000141.1 GCA_018240825.1 Pseudomonadota bacterium
GTCGTGCCCGGCACCATCTCGATCGTCGCGGTCGAGGCGTCCTGGTCCTGGTCCGGCTGGAAAGATTGCGGCAGGATCGCGAAAAATGCCACCGTCAGCAGCAGCGCCACCGCGCCGGCGACGATCGACGACCAGCGATGCCTGAGCGTCCAGCGCAATGCGCCCATATAGGCGTCCATCAACCGGCCTTCGCCGTGGCTCGCCTGGCCCTTCGCCTTCAGGAAATAGGCCGCGATCATCGGCGTGATGAGGCGCGCGACCGCGAGGCTCATCAGCACCGAGGCGACCACCGTCAGGCCGAAATTCTTGAAGAACTGGCCCGATACGCCCGGCATCAGCCCGACCGGCAGGAACACGGCGACGATCGACATCGTCGTGGCGAGCACCGCGAGGCCGATTTCGTCGGCGGCGTCGATCGCCGCCTGATACGCGGTCTTGCCCATCCGCATGTGACGGACGATGTTCTCGATCTCGACGATCGCGTCGTCGACGAGCACGCCCGCGACCAGGCTGAGCGCCAGCAGGGTCATCTGGTTGAGCGTGAAGCCCAGCTGCTGCATGATCCAGAAGGTCGGGATTGCCGAAAGCGGGATCGCCAGCGCCGAAATCGCTGTCGCGCGCCAGTCGCGCAGGAACAGGAAGACGACGACGACGGCGAGCACCGCGCCTTCGAGCATCGCCTCGATTGCGGAATGATATTGCTTTTCGGCATATTCGGTTTCGTTGAAGATCAGCTTGAACTTGACCCGGGGATCCTTCTTTTCGAGTTCGGCCAGCTTCTTTTCAGCGCCATGGAACACGCTGACATCGGACGCGCCCTTGGCGCGCTGGAAGTCGAAGGTAATCGCCTGGCGGCCGTCGAACTGCGACGCGGAGCGCTGTTCGGCGAACTGGTCCTGCACCGTCGCGATATCGGCGAGCTTGACGGTGCGGCCGTTGCCGACCGAGATTTGCGTCTGGCTCAGCGCGTAGGCGTCGGCGGCGTTGCCGAGCACACGGACCGACTGTTCCGACCCGGCGATTTCCGCCCGCCCGCCGGATGCGTTGAGGTTGACCTGGCGCAGCTGCGCGTTGACCTGCGCCGCGGTCAGGCCGAGCGACTGCAACTTGGCGGGGTCGAGCTTGACGCGAATCTCGCGATCGACGCCGCCGTTGCGGTTGACCGTCGCCATGCCGCTGACCGACTGCAATTCCTTGGTGACGGTATTGTCGATATACCAGCTCAGTTCCTCGATGGTCATGTCGCTGGTGATCGCGGCATAGCTCGCCAGGTCGTTGCCGGTCGTGTTGGCGCGTTCGACCTGGGGTTCGAGGATGCCGTCGGGCAACGACCCGCGAATCTGCTGGAGAGCGCTGCGCACATCCTCGACCGCGCGGTCGATCGGCGTGCCGATGTCGAGCTGGACGACGGTGGTCGAATTGCCCTCGGTCACGTTGGAGTTGATCTCGTCGATGCCCGACAGGCTGCGGACGGCGGCCTCGACCTTTTGCGTGACCTGGTTTTCGAGTTCGGTCGGCGCGGCCCCCGGCTGCGAGATCGAGATGATGACCACCGGGAAATCGATATCCGGGTCGTTGTTGACCTTCATTGTGGCGAAGGCGACGAGCCCCGCTACCGTCAACATCATGAACAGAACCAGGCTCGGGACCGGATTGCGGATCGACCAGGCGGAAATGTTGCGGAAGCTCATGACATCATATCCTCAAGCTCGCGAAGCCCTTCAGGGCTTGCGCAGGATCGGCTTGACCTTCTGGCCGGGGCTCAGGAACGCGCCCGCGGACAACACGACGCGCTCATTGCCGTTGAGCCCGGACACCACCGACACGCCGCGGTCCGACACCTCGCCGGTCTTGATTGCACGGCGCTCGACCTTGTCGTCCTTGCCCACGATATACACGTAATTGCCGTTCGCGTCGGTCTGGATCGCCGAATTGGGCAGGACCGGCGACGTGCTGGCGCCGCCATAGATCGACGCCGTCGCGAATCCGCCGGGACGCAAGGCCTTGTCATACGGTATCGCGATGCGGACGATGCCGCGCCGCGTCTGCGGGTCGATCACCGGCGAAATCTGCCAGATCCTGCCGTTGAATGTCTGGGTGCTTCCGACCGGCGTCACTTGCGCGCGGGCGCCGACGCTCAGGCTCTGGATATCGCCTTCGGAAAGTTCGGCCTTCAGCTCCATCTCGCCGCCCTTGGCCATGCGGAACAAGGGCCCAGACCCGGCGCTGACGATCTGACCGGGTTCGACCGACCGCGTCAGCACGAGGCCGGCGGCGGGCGCGCGGATCGCGAGCCGGCTGTTCGCCGCGCGTTGCTGCGCGAGCGATGCTTCGGCGACGCGGACGCGCGCCACCGCGGCGTCCCGCGTGGCGATCTTGGTTTCCAGATCGGCCTTGGATACGAAGCCGCGCCCGACAAGCGCCTGCGCGCGGTCGACATTCGCCTGCGCCAGTTTGGCGTCGGCGCGCGCCACCGCGATCTGCGCGGCCAGGCTGTTCGCGGTTTGCGTCTGCACCGAACTGTCGACCGTCGCCAGCACCTGGCCAGCGCCGACCCACTGGCCAGGCTGGACCAGTACCGCGGTGACGCGGCCGCCTTCCCCTGCAACGCCCACCGGCATATCGACCCGCGCCGCCAGCGACCCGGTGCCGGTGATCGTGCGATCGACGACATTGTTGCCAGGCGCCGCCACCGTGACCGGGGGCAGTTGCTCGGCCTGTTGCCCGCCGGCTGCGCCCCCGGGAACCGGCTTGCCCGGCCGCAGCATGACGAAGGCGGCGATCAGGACCAGGACGGCGATGACGCCGGCGATGATCCACCTGCGACGGCGCGACGGCTGCTCGGTCTCGTCGGTCAGCGCAAATCCGCCGCTCGGTTCGTAGTTCATCTTGGCCACGTCCCCGTATACCCGCTGGTTGTCTCGAGGTTCTCGGTCCTCGATGAAGCTGTGTTATACAAATAAAGCACCGACCTCAAGAGGCTCGGTGCTTGCTGGCGCGCTTTTGCGCCTTTCGGACCTAAATCGCAACCCGGCCTCGCCATTTCGGACAGAAACGATTGCCTCGCCGCCGTCCGAGGCGGAGGATCGCGCGGCCGAGTCGAAAAAGGACCCGGCCATGGGAGGAGAAATCCGATGCCCGAACGATCGATCCTGGCGTGGCTGGCGATCGGCCTTGTGGTTGGCGTAATCGGAAAGTTTGCCGCACCCGGGCGGGATCCCGGAGGGACTGCTGCTCACGTCCTGATCGCCGTCGCCGGCGCGCTGTTCGCCGGATTCGTGGCGGAAACGATGCGATGGGCGCCAAGCGGCGCTTGGCGGAATTTCGTCGCCGCGGCGATCGGAGCGGTGGCGGTGCTCGCGATTTATCGCATCGTGCGGCATCGCCGATCCTGATCGGCCGTTCATCGTGCGTTGAGTGTCGCGGCGCCAATGGATTCGCGATTAGTCCTTGTCTGCCTTTGGAGAAAAGAATGCGCCTGCTCGCCACCGCCACCGTTCTGACGCTGTCGTCGCTCGCGATGACTCCGGCCACCGCCCAGATCGCGGCGCCCGCGATCATCCCCGACGGGACGATCCTCGACGTCAGCGCCACCGGCAAAACCACCCGCGTGCCCGACATCGCGACGATCCGCGCCGGGGTGGTCACGCAGAGCGCCACGGCCGCGGCGGCACTTGCCGACAACGCCAGGCGGATGGCGGGTGTGCTCGCCGCGCTGAAGGCCACCGGTGTCCAGCCGCGCGACATCGCCACCTCTAACGTCTCGCTCCAGCCGCAATATCGCTACGAAAACAACCAGCCGCCCGCCATCACCGGTTACCAGGCCTCGAACACCGTTTCGATCCGGTTCCGCGACGTGGCGAAGTCGGGCGCGATCCTCGACGCGCTGGTCGCGCAGGGCGCGAACCAGATCGACGGACCCAGCCTGTCGCTCGACCAGCCCGACGCAGCGCTCGACGAAGCGCGGGCCGACGCCATCAAGCGCGCCCGCGCGCGCGCCGAACTCTACGCCAGGGCGGCGGGATTGAGCGTGGTGCGCATCCTGTCAATCAGCGAAAGCGGCGAAGTATCTGGGCCGCGACCGCCGATCGTCTATATGGCGCGCGTGGAAGCGGCGCCCAGGGCGGACACGACCATCACTGCCGGCGAAACCGACGTCACAGCGACGGTGTCGGTTCGCTTTCTTCTCAAGTGATGCAAAAGGGAGCCGCTCCCGCGCGAGAGCGGCTCCCCTCGTTTCCCTGGCTCGCGTCGTTAGCGGACGCGACCGCGGTTGATCAGGTTGAGCACCGCCAGAAGGATGA